>CAUYTW010000331.1 GCA_963575715.1 Gammaproteobacteria bacterium
AGGTAGGTTCATTGTTGTATTTTAACACAATTTTCTTTCAACTGCGTAACTCCTATCCTATTGAAAATTTTTTAATTTATTTATCTTAAGTTATTATGAGTTACGCAGTTAGGAATAGTAAGTCATTCTGCGCGAAGCGAAGCGTAGTCGCAGAATCCATCTACTTATAAAGATTCTGTGACTACGGGTGCTAACGCGCTCTTCGTGCAGAATGACAGAAAAAATTAAATCCTTATATAGAGTTACGAATTAAACTGCGTAACTCCTAGTTATTTAGAATATTTGAAAATTACATGATAATTACCCGCACTCCATTTCGCATTTCTTTTTTGGGTGGTGGCACCGATTTTCCAGACTGGTATCATAAAAATAATGGTGCCGTATTATCAACCACCATAGATAAATACTGTTATGTGAGTCTCAGAAAATTACCACCCTTCTTTGATATAAAACATAAAATTGTTTTTTTTTCAAAGCAGGAAGGTTTCAATGAAATTGGAGAAATTCAGCATCCCTCAGTTAGGGAAACTTATCGTTTCATGGATGTGCGCGAGGGTTTAGTCATGCAGCATGATGGCGATCTTCCGTCTCACTCTGGCCTTGGTTCTAGTTCAGCATTTACCGTGGGCTTATTGCACGCTCTTTATGCGCTCCAGGGTAAAATGATCACTAAAAAACGCCTGGCACTCGAGGCGATCCATATCGAGCAAAACATGATTCGAGAGGCAGTTGGATCTCAAGATCAAGTAGCTTCTGCTTTCGGAGGCTTAAATAAAATTAATTTTTCCGCTCATGATAATATAGAAGTTAATCCAATCATCATCAGTACAGAAAAACTTAACCATTTACAAAGCTGCTTGATGCTGTTTTTTACTGGATTTGCACGATTTGCTGTGGAAATAGAACAAGATAAACTGCGCCAACTCGAACAAAAACGGGATGAGCTATTCAGAATACAAGCCTTAGTAGAAGACGCGATTCATATTCTGAATGGAAACATCTCAGGCTATTCTGATTTTGGTGGCTTGCTTCATGAAACATGGTTATTAAAAAAACGGCTTTCTCAAAAAGTATCAACCAACACCATTGACTTGATATATGATCAAGCGAGGCATTCTGGCGCGCTCGGTGGAAAGATTCTTGGTGCAGGAGGTGGTGGTTTTTTTCTTTTTTTTGTACATCCGAAAAATCGAGAAAAATTGCGTCAAGGACTTTCACGACTCCTACATGTGCCTTTTAGGTTCGATAGCCTGGGAAGTCAGGTAATCTATTTTACCGAAGAAAACTGTTGTCACTAGGCCCGTAAGGGCTGACAGCCGGGAAAGACCGGCGTTTTTACCGAACGGTTGTAAAACTGTCCCCTTATCCTCCCCGCCCTAAAGGGCGGGGTTTCTTGGGGACATTGATGAATAAAATTTTTTAGTCACCTCTTAATTTTGAAGCTGTATGAAAAATTTGAATTGGCAACCTAATTTTACCAAAGTCATGCTGGCCAATGGCATCATTCGCGATCACGAGATGACCATTATTGATGTAGGGGCTGCCGGTGGCTTTCAACCAATCTGGCAGATTTTTGGCAATGACCTACGGATTCTTGGCTTCGAGCCAAATGAAGCTCAATTCAAAAACTTAGTGCAATCGGAAAAAATTCGTTATTTCAACGTTGCCTTGGGACGATCCAGAGAAGAGAAACAGATCTATCTTACGCGCTGGCCCTATAGTTCCGGTACCTTTCCGCCCGATGCGAGCTTCATGAGCCGCTTTCCCAACGGCAAGGGAATGGAGATCGTGAATCAAGATTTCTTGCAAACCGTCGATCTCGATTCATTTTTGACCGAAAATGGAATCAGTGATATTGATTTTATCAAACTTGACACAGAGGGGAGCGAGCTGGAAATTTTAGAAGGCGCAATAAAAACCTTGGATAAAGTTTTGGCAATTGAAGTCGAAGTTGCCTTCACTGCCTACAATATTGGACGCCCTCTTTTTTCCGATATTGATTCCTTTATGCGCAAAAATAATTTTTCCCTGTATGATCTCGATACCTATAGACATTCTCGAACGGCCCTTCCGTCTCTGGAAGCGGATATCTTCGCGCCTACCCCTTATGGTCAGATTCTTTGGGCTGACGCTTTATATATTAAAGATATCATCGGGAACGTGTCCGCTAGAAATACGTTAGCCACAAACCAATTCAAGATAATCAAGGCAATTTCTCTATTCGAACTTTTTTGCCACCCTGACTCAGCAATTGAACTGCTGGAAACCGCCGTAAATTCATCTTTATTGCCGGAGCAATTCAGACCGATTCTCGATCTTCTTGTGCCAAGGAGTTTAGGCCGGCAAATGTCACTTGATCAATACCGAACTATAGCTGTTGCCCTTCCTCAGCCTTTGTAATCATCTACGGGAGCAATCTTTGGAAAAATTACTTTCCATTGTCCTCTGTGGCAGGAACGACAATTACCTCGGAGATTTCAAATATCGTATCCAGACCGCGATTAATTACGTCGGCATGAATTGCGCTCGGGCTGGGGTAAAGGATGATGTCGAAATCATCGTTGTAGATTGGAACAGCGATGAACCATTGAGCCAAACCCTACAACTTTTACCTGATACACATGAGATTTGTCGTTATATCGTTGTTCCGCCAGAATTTATCCGTATCCATTATCCCGGAGGCCGTCGTTTCCATATCGAAGCAGCCGTTAATGTTGGCCTACGCCGTGCCAATAGCCATTACGCGATTATGATTCCAGCGGATATTTTGTTTACTGAATCAACCCTGGCTAATCTTGTGGCTGTACTCAAAGGCAAGCGAAAAATTATTTTTGATCCGAGGCGGACGACAATTTGCCTCGACCGAAAAATGCTTCCCTGGCAGATCGTGGATAAGCAACCAACTATTGACCAATGGGATCGCTATATTCAACTCTGTGGAAGGCATCTATTTCATGATCGTTACTGGATTGGCGTCGATGGAGGCTACGGTGGGCTGTTACTTCACAGGGATCTTTGGTGGGAATGCCAGGGATTTGACGAAAATAATACCGGTTGGGGAAACAGTGATCTCGACTGGGGCTTGCGCATGGGCCAAAAATATCCGCGCGTCTCCCTAGAACCCTTGGGCATCATGCTTTATGACATGGATCAAAGACCGGAATTCGCGGGTCAACGCCAGATGGGTAGTATGAGCTATGGTAACCGCATTGACCTTGGCAGCCCTAATTGGGGGATTGGCGGTGTCGAATTTGAACAGACGATGGGTATTCGGAGCGCGGAAATATCATTTGCGAGCGAACTTCTTGTCCGATCTGATCAGGAAACGGCATTAAAATTGATTCGACAGGCCGCAGAACAGATCGTGCCAACCCTTCAGGGAGTAGAAACGCTACCAACTGGTAGTATTGAACATACCCTGCTTGCGGTTCTAGCTTGGTACTGCGTGACTTATTGGCCTGCCCGTTATTTTGAATTTAACTGCCACGCTGGTCTTTCAACGCTTGCCTATGCGCAACTCTGCTCTTTTGGAGAAATATATGCTTTTGACGAATACGAGGAGTTTGAGCGAACCAACAACACCAGCAATAATATTTTGCGCTATCTTGATACGTTGCCACAATTTCATTTTTATCCTATAGGTTTTCGGGGGCATACACAATTACTCACGGGCAATTCTATGACCGTCTTCGACAGGCTGCAAAGCGTCTTTCTGGGTGAAATGCAATTTGATATCGCGGTGTTACGTTGCGATGCTTTGAAAACTTCGGAGCAATGTCTAAGCATGGTTGATAAACTTATGAATGTCTTGACTCACAATGGTGCTTTATTTATCACAGCTCAATCTATTGATTTTTTTAATTCATTTCATATTACTATCCATCAAAAATATGCGCGACATCATTTTCTACATTCACCTGATCAGCCTTTTATTTTATTAATTAACTCCAATGCCAATTAAGTATTTCGGACGAACATAGCAGCGGCAAATCGTCTAAAAACGTCAACGAGAAGTGTCATAGAGGAGATGATAACTGATTCTTGATATTTATTTAAAATTATTTATACTTGCTTATTATGAACAAGCAATATCGGATCAACGAGTTTGCTAAATGGGTAGAACGATCTCCATCCATTATACTAAAGATGACAACGTAAGGGGAAGATTCAAACGAAACGCCTGACATTGCGATTAATTTTACGTAAGGGCAAAGTTGAGATTCATTACATTATAATTAAGAGTCATTGACTTGGCACATGTTACTTAACCACGCTGTTGGTGGCGCGAGGTGAAACCGCACTACTGTAATTAGTCTAACAACAACCATTTTTTATTATTCTATCTTTGGAGACTTACCATGCAACATGATCACAATCGTGCATTGCGCCAAACCATTATTTATGGGGCAATCAGTATCACTCTTTACATATCTCTTTATTTGTTCGCTACTCCGATCCTGTCTTTATCAAAACAGGGTCATTGGTTTTTTATCGTACCCATAGCTATTGCCTTCACCTTCTCGGTGGCACACGGCAATTTCACAAGTCAATTTTGGGACTTGCTTGGCATTAAGGCTAAGCAGGCCAAGAAGTAAGGGGATAACGCCGTGGATATCAGTTTTATTGAATTAAATAGTTTGAACGTTCTTTTTTTATTTTTAGTAGGATTCGTTGGCGGTCTAGTGTCGGGCTTCATTGGTTCTGGTGGTGCCTTTGTACTCACTCCGGCGATGATGAATATGAATGTCTCTGCCATCATGGCGGTAGCTTCTAATATTTGTCACAAATTCCCCAAAGCCCTGGTCGGGGCTATGAAGCGTAATAAATACGGTCAGGTTGATATAAAACTGGGTGTTATTCTTGGTGTCTCCGCCGAAGCGGGAGTGATTTATGGCGCTCATCTCCAGGAGAAGATAGTTGAGTCCTTCGGTAAGGCGGGTTCTAATCTCTACGTTTCGATGGTTTTCGTCATCGTGCTCGCTGTCGTTGGTGGCTATGTCCTACGCGACGCCTGGAAAATGTATCACTCCGAAAATCCGGACGAAGAAAAAGCCGGCAAGCTGGCGTTATGGGTGCGTTCCATTCGTATCCCAGGCACCATGATGTACTTCAAGGGGATCGGTGCAGAAATTTCAGTGCTTTTTACCATCCCGATTGGCTTCGCCACCGGAATGCTCGCCGCGACCATCGCAGTGGGTGGGTTCGTTGGCGTGCCGGCGATGATGTACGTGCTGGGGGTTCCTGGACTGATGGCTTCTGCTACGGAATTGGTTATCGCCTTCGTCATGGGATTAGGCGGTACCATCAAGTATGCATGGTCGGGATTCGTCGATGTGCGTCTGGCGATGATTATCCTTGGCGGATCGCTGTTCGGGATTCAGCTTGGCGCGATTGGGACAACTTACGTCAAGCCTTACATGGTGAAAATAGTCATGGGTGTCATCATGATTTTGGTGCTCTTTTCCCGTGGCGTGGCGATTCCGGTTTATTTGTCCGACTTAAGCATCATTACTCCGATGACTGCGCAAACTGGTGCGCTGCTCAAGAACCTCAGCTTTGGCATGATGATTTTCGCTTTATTGGTCGGTGCCTTTATCGTCCTTAAAGCCTTAATCACCGGAATGCGTGAATATCAACGCATGGAAGCCGAACACTTTACAATGGACGCGGCTTTGGCGGTGAGTGGAGCCATGAAACGTTTATTGCTAGTCGTCGATGGCTCAGAGTATAGCGAGGGTGCGATTGCTGAGGCTATTTGGCTCGCCAAAAATTGTGGCGGTAAGTTACACGCCATGACCATACTGCCGGTGAGCATTGAACATGAGGCGCTGGGCCAAATCTTGTTACAAAACGAGAAACGCGACGCAATCGCGCGTCTCACGGCAGTGCAGGCAAGGGCCGCCACCGCTGGAGTGGAATGCGAGATTCTCCTTGGCCACGGCGATGATCCGTTCCAGGAGATCGTCGAAGAGGCGGAGCATAGTGCCATGGACTTAATCATCATGGGCCGCCGTGACAAACGCGATCTTGCACGGGCATTGCTCGGTGGCACTGCCGCTAAGGTGATTGGCCATACTTCCAGCAACGTACTGGTGGTTCCAAGAACAGCACGTTTTGAAGGCAAAAAAATCCTGCTCGCGGTTGATGGTTCACGCTATTCAGAGGCCGCCGCTTCCGCCGCAGCAGGGGTCGCCAGTCTCTGCAAGGCTACGGTGATGGTGCTCTCTGCCACCATCGATCCACGCCTTGAAAATGACACGCGAGCGATTGCGGAACGCACCAAAGAATTGCTTGGTAAATTAGGAGTAAAGGCCACAGCCGAAACGCGAGTCGGAATCCCTGACGCGATGATTGCGATGGCTGCTAAGGAACGTAACGCAGATTTGATTGTGATGGGAAGTCATGGCCGCACCGGATTGGATCGATTACTGGTAGGGTCGGTGTCGGAACGTGTCATCGGACGGGCGGAATGCCCGGTGATGGTGGTGAAAGCATCGTCAATCACACATTGACTTTAATAAAAAAGGCGGGGAATAACCCGCCTTTTTTATAAAATGAAGCAAGAAAACCCCGCAATCGTGTAACGTTGCGGGAGATGAATCGCCACCTTTGAAAAGGCTTTGCTGAAGATTTATAAATTAAAAATTAATCAATAATCCACCGTGAATGCTGTATTTATCCATTTCATTATCAGGACCAATCAACGTCATTCCCGTAAGCGCAATACTAATTTTCTTAGTGAAGGAAAATTCTACTCCACCAGAAATTTTACCCTGCGTGCTTGCGTGGCTATTATCTATCGGAGTAAAAACGGTATCTTGTGAAAATGAAAATCGGGAGATAATTTGATTCTTGGTTTGAATGCCGAAATCTCTTTCAATCTCAGCTTTTAGATATGAATAAAACGGACTACCACCGATATAATCCTTATGATCCAAACTTGCTCCCAGGGAGGCTGCAAATTTTTTTCGTGTTTGTTTATTAATCCATTGTGTTGTTAAAGTATTGCCGGTTTCCCAATAAGCATCTACGGTTCCCTTAGAGTACGTGGCACTTAGAAATGGACTGAATCTGAATCCATTACTCGAAAATGAATAACCCGTTTGTAATAGCCCGGTATAACTCCATCCATCAACATCAGAATGCGCCGCCATAGCGCCACCAAAACGTTCAGTTTCAAAATTGACTTTTCCCAGTGTGGCTATCAAATCCAGATAATATTGCGAGCGCAAGAAAGAACCAAACGCTCCAAATT
Source organism: Gammaproteobacteria bacterium (assembly GCA_963575715.1). Lineage (NCBI taxonomy): Bacteria > Pseudomonadati > Pseudomonadota > Gammaproteobacteria > Gammaproteobacteria bacterium. The sequence continues at coordinate 7,256 of CAUYTW010000331.1, forward strand.
GATAACCAACAGTGTCAACATTACCAAGACCATGTTCAATATTGCTGGCTGATTTTTCCAGATTAAGAGCAATTCCAAAAGTTTTTGTGGGTTCAACAAAAAAATCCGCGCCGATAGTGGCAGAACGAATATTTTGCCCATATCCAGATATTCCCAACTTATTGTCACGAGTAGTTCTTTCGTAACCTAAAAAAGTAAAGGTCGATAGTGTAGAACAAGCAGAATCTTCTTTGCATTCATCAACTGAAGAATAAGTATCATGGTGTTTGAAACGATCCTGATCCAGCTTTGTTTTTAACAGCGTACCAAAATGAAGCGATATATCTTCTAGTAGACCAACATTGACACGAGATGACTCAGGTCCATAGATAAAATTGGTTGCAACTGTTTTAGCCTGATCAAACGTTAACGTGCTAAATCCATAAGCAACTGGATTGGATTCATCGCCTGATGAAACTTGAAACTGAAAAAGATTATTGATCGCGTCAGCTCCTCCCCGTTGCTGGATATCGATGTTTTGGAGCGTATTCTCACTGTTAGCCACCTGCACGATTAATGCACGATTAAAGTTACCCAATTGATCCACAATGGCTAAATTATTAGCATTACCCAATTGAAAAATTGCGGTTCGGTTGTAATCTCCGGTTTGTATGGACGCTGAATCGAGACTATTTCCCATTTCAACGATGCCGACGACATTAGATCGGTCATTCTGAACCATGGTTACCGGTGAAGTCGATGTGAAAAAATTCACACCATCGCCGCTAATTTCGGATATAGCGCGCACCGTGGGCGACATGACACAAAAACAAAAACAGGTAAGCATGGTTCCGAAGGATGACATCGGCAATCCTTTTGATTGTACGAGCAACATACAATTATTAAATTAACGTTTTGGGCCAACTGGTCGCATCCGATCCATCATGCGTTCTTTGTATTCACTAGATGTGGGGATATCTTTTCCGCGTATGGATGATTTTTCACAGTTTGCCTTGCCCCAGAACATTTCACCCATCGAACTAAAAAATCCCTTCCCACGAGCCACGCACTCATCTTCCTGATCGCCATCATCTTTCGATGCGCCGTTGCTTTGAACAGAGATATCGAGATTACCGCCACTACGCGAAATAATTTTTTGTCCATGAGGTGTTTGGGTAACCTGGGTGCTACGTTGGCTACCATTACCGCCCTGGATAACTACTGTAGTGGATTCTCCCTGACTATAAGTTCCAGTGGCCGCGCATCCGGTTTGGGTAAAAACCACGCCAACCAAGACGGTCACGGGGATGATGTACGATAAAGCCATGGATCACCTAAATGTCTTAGCAATTTGATAATCTTGAAATACCATTTTTTCAATTTTTCAAAAAAGCATTAACGTGATGGGCGTCTGACCGCGTTAAACTCGTATTGTTTCACTTCATTGGTATTAACAGCACCACGTTGAGTAGTCGATGCGTTGTTATTTTGACCAGCTTGCATTGTCCTGCTGTCATTGTAGCCGCAATCCTGCTTCACATTGGTTTTATTGTTGCGGTCAATTTGCACATTGACATCGAAACAGGGACGACCGCTGTTATCACGCGGCTCTTGTCCATATGCTAACTGGCCAGACGCAACAATTATTGTTGTTAATACATAAAATAATGGTTTCATCAGTGTCTCCGAGAAACTTCGCCCTTTAGAGCGGGGAGGGGGGAGAAAGGATACGGTTTTACAACCGTCCGGTAAAAACGCCGGTCTTTTCCGGCTGTCAGCCTTTACGTGGCCCAAGTGACCCACACCTTAAATTTAACAAATGCTAACAAATGCTAACAAATGCTAACAAATGCACACTGAAGATAACTCTTCAGTGAGGGAGTATCTCCCAATGGTTGTGAAAAGTTACCTTTCCACAACCGCGTATAAAATAAAGAGAATAGCTTGATTATTGCTATACAATCTCTTTATTTTTTTAGTACCTTAAAGGTTTTATTCTGCAAATGTAAATAATGATTAACAAATCAGATACTATGCGTGAACCCCTCGATCCCGCAGGGTCAAGGGATTCTTGACTTTAAGCATTCATTAAAAAATTATTCTTTCTCGTCTCCCTTATGCTTCCGCCCCCGCCGTTCTGACTGAATGGACTCATTATAGTTTTGTCCACCATACTGTCCGGTCTGATTGGTGTTAAAACGTCCGCGTTGCTCAGAACGATTGGCGTTATCATTTCCTTTCTGATAGGTTGCATTATCGTTATCACGACCTACCTGAGTACTATCGTTGGTATTAATTTTTCCCTCCTGGATAGTCGTGTTGGTATTGGTTGCGGCGATGGCCGAGCCTGATAGACCTAGAATAATGGTCACGGTGGATGCGAGTAATGTTTTCGTATATTTTTTCATCAGTATCTCCGAGCAACATCGCCCTTTCGGGCAGTAAGTTGTAAATGGTCAATTAGGTGTCTGAAGATTGTACAATCCTTAGCAGAATTGTCGTGATATGGAATGCCGTTTAATTATACGCTGTTACAAGTACGCGAAACATTTGCGTCATAGATCGCATATCCATAAGATAACGATTATAGAGACATCCAATTAAAGATCAAATGTTAGTTTGCGGGTGTTGACACCAGCTTGTGAGTGATTATTCAGTAAGTTTTTTCTCTTCAAACTATTGAATAGCTTGGGTAGATGGTGATATTGTCTGATCATGTCTGCTGCTTATGATTGGATTTTCTATCTCTCCCAGAATTATGGTCATGATTTTAATATTTTTTAATTGTCATGATTTCAACATTCTTTGAAAAAATATCACTAGGCCCTTACCGGCTAACCACCAGGCAGATCGACATTTTAACAACGGTTGCAAAACCATCTCCTTTCCTTTCTGCCCTCACGGGCGAGGTTTCTCGGAGACTCTGATGAAATCCACATTACTTCGGACCTATTCATATTTTTTATCTAGTTTGTTTCTAGTTTTAATAACGGAATGGAGTCAAGCGGGAACGCCAGCGCAAACTCCCCTGTTTTTATCGGTAGTTCCTGGTAAGCCCAACATCATGTTGATGGTGGATACTTCAGGGTCGATGAGTACCACTGTCGCGGCCAACAATAATACTCGTATTAATATTGCCAAGACCGCCGCAACCAATCTGGTGACCAATTTAACCCCCGCCACCGGCGCGCTGCCCAGTGTTCGTCTGGGTCTTGCTACCTACAACAGCGATAATGGCGGTAAATTGTTATCTCCATTGGTCGATCTTGACAGCACTAAGGCCACGGCCATCAAGAATCAGATAGCAGCCTTCAAGGCCGGTGGAGTGACCCCACTGGCAACCACGCTCTCCGATATTGGCTATTACTTCGCAACCAATACCAACGGAAATACCGGCAACCTGACCCTGCACCCAGGAAAAAGCAATCAACAAACTAGCAGCATGCAGACGATTTTCGCGCGGAGCGACAGTCGATCTAGTGGTCTTCTTGGTTTTAATCCCAATAACCTGGCGCAAACTTGCACACTTCAAACAACGGTTATCACCCCCGCCGACATGCCCGCCGGCTACGTCTCGGGTTGTGGTAATTACGTGTCGGGTGGTGGTGCAACCGCTACATCTACCGGCGCGACGACCGCTATTCCGCTGGTCGTGGTCAATGGTACTCCGACGTTTTGTACCGCCGGATCTTCACCGGCCTGTAGTAATCAAACGGTGTTTGCCGTTGGTTCGAGCACGCCCACTTGCCTAGCTTGCACCGGCACCACAGGAACGGCAGAAAGTTTGGTTGTTGACAGTCAACCCACGTCAATCGCGGTTGGTGGCTCATCAACAATTACCTTGCACGCGAATCCAACGGTTACCAGTCCCAGTATTACTTTTGGAACACAAACATCCAGCATTTGCAGTACCACCACCGGGGGAACTGTAACCGGAACAGCCGATGGCATGTGCAGAATTTGCGCTACGCTCGCCGCCACTGCCAGTGGAAATATTTGTACTTGGTCCGATGGTTCTGGTAGTTGCACAACGTCTGGACAGCAAAATTGTCCTAATGGAAATTGGACAAATTCAGCATGTACAAGCACAAGTGATAAATATTATGTCAAAAATGGAAATAATTACCTTATTCCATCAGGAGGCTCATGTACTTATTATAGCGGTACCTGGTACCGCTCCGCTGGCAACTATTATCATCCAGACACCAATTATTACCCATGCGGGAGCTGTTCCTGCTGGAATAACGCGACTTGCGCCAGTAACGCTGGTGGTAATTATTGCTCGAACAATAGTAGTAATTCTTGTACTAGCGCCAGTAATTGCTATACCGCATCTTGCGGTAGTGGTCGTTGCTCGAATAACAGTCTTACTTCTTGCACCCAAGACAGTGGCTGTTATCTCAATTCATGTATTTGGTACGCTAGATGTACGAACGATGATACCAAATCCTGTACAACGGATAGTAACTGCTATCTCAATTCCTGTAATTACGGTAGTTTATATTGTTCAGGTCACACCAGCACATCATGCACCACGCTCGGTGATTCCGGTGGTAACTGTGCTTCATCTGGATATGGAAAATGCACCGCCAAGTGCTCAAACAGCCATACTACTGCCTGTACCAGCGATAGCGCCTGTAATTCTGGTGTGAGTTGTAACACAACAGCTCATGACAGATGTTCCAATAATTACAACACCAATTGCAGTATCGGTAGTGATAGCGTCTGCAATTCCGGCGTGACCTGTAACAAAACTTGTTCAAACAATAGCAGTATTTCCTGCACTACCAATAGCACCTGCAATTCTGGAGTAACTTGTAATTCTTGTAGTTCTGTTACTCCAGCCACCTGTAATTGCACCACGACAACCGGAACCGCCTGCGCATTATCGCAACTGGATATTACTATCGGCACGGGAATTCCTGGTGGGGTAACTGGTGGTACCAATAATGGCGGCACGGGTGGGACGTTAGGAACTGGTTTTATGTGTTTCAACGATACTCAGTATTACACGGTGAAATACGACGGGAGTCCCGATGTTCTTGGCCCGTATACGGGAGCACAACTGAATTGGTATTTCAGTCATACTGGTTTTACAGCGGGCAGTCTGGAATTACCCACCGTTAGTACCACTACTTGTCAAACCGATACCACAACGCTTCCCATTCAGAATTTTTGTCAAAAAAGTTTTGTGGTCCTGGTCAGCGATGGTTTACCGAATTATGACCGTAATGTTGGTGCTAGTTTGAAGGACTATACTGGAGATTGCGCGACCAAAGGATTATGCGTTTCCACGACGAATAGTCTGCAACTTCCAGGTACCAGCACCCTATTGACCAGCACCGGCACGAGTTGTAATAAAACTGGTGGCGCTAATCATACGATTTGTCAAAATGGCACCAAAGGGGGACGCGCTTATGAAACGGGAGGAAGCGATTATCTGGATGATGTCGCTCAAGCTTTATATGAAACAGATTTACGGCCCGATCTAGGTATCACCGAAAAAGCCAACACTCATATCAAGAATAATCTTGTCACTTATGCGATTGGTTTTGCTGATCCAACCCTTAACGCCAGTTCGGTGCTCAGTGACGCGGCGATTGTGGGTGGTGGAAAATTTTTCTACGCCGCTGACGCTGCGCAATTAGCTACCGCTTTAAGCAGTGTGATTAGCAGTATTTCGGCGCAGGTAGGGTCTTCTGCTTCGGTTGCCACCAATTCCACTCAGGTTGGCAGTGGTTCTCTCGTTTATCAGGCAAAATTCGACAGCGGTGGCTGGTTCGGTGATTTGAATGCGTTCCCAATGATCAGCGATACCTCGGACGCAAATTATGGCGGACTGAATACCTCTCTTTGGAACGCCGCTACCAAAATTCCTAACGATGGCGTCTTGACGAGTAACGCTTACAATTCCTCAGCGAATGGTCGAACCATACTGACTTATAACCCATCGGCCACGGGAACCAAAGGTAAAACATTTCTCTGTGCCAACCTGAGTAGCGCACAAAAAACCTATCTTGGTATTGGCACTGATTGCGCAAGCACCACGGATCAAGGTATTTGGCGCATGAATTATCTGCGTGGGGATAAAACTCATGAGGCCATCAATGCACAGCGGGTATTAAATACAGCCAATACCAACGACACGGAAACGCGATCCACCGATTCGGCTGTTGCAATTTTTAGAAACCGTACCCGCATTGATTCATTGACCCACTACGCCTTGCCAAGTGACGCGACCTATCCGACCGATCCCTGGCTGCTCGGCGATATTGTTAATTCCAACCCGGTTTATGTCAGTACCGAGGATTATGGCTACAGCAGTTTAAGCCCAGAAGGCAGTACCTATGGCGCTTTCCGTTCCAGTAACAGTAGTCGCCGATCCATGGTCTATGTTGGAGTCAATGATGGGATGCTGCATGGATTTGATGCGAGTGCGTCTGGTGTCACAGCCGGAAAAGAGATCGTCGCTTACATCCCCGATGCCGTATACAGCAATTTCATAAATTTCAGCAGTTCCAGTTATACCCACCATTATTTCGTGGACGGCTCACCAGCAGTTGGCGATGCTTATTTTTCTAGCGCCACGACCTCAAATAAATGGCGTACTGCCCTGGTTGGAACCACGGGCGCGGGAGGTAAAGCGATTTTCGCGCTGGATATCACTGACCCGGGCACGGTTGCGAGTTCCACCTCGGGTTTTAGCGGTAGCAGCGTATTGTGGGAAATCAGCAATACCACCGCACCGACCAGCACGGATCTGACAACGGATAATTCTACGAAACGAGGATTTGCCAACAACCTGGGTTATACCCTGTCACAAGCCTCAATTGTTCGCTTGCACGACGGCTCGTGGGCAGCCATCGTCGCTAATGGTTATGACAGCACGGGCAATCGTGCCGTTCTTTATATCATCGACATCCAAGACGGTCATATTATTCGCGCCATTGAAGCCGTAAATTCCAACGAAAGCGCTTTTAGCAGTGCCAATGGCCTTTCCACGCCATCTCCGGTGGACATCAATAATGATTACATTATGGATTACATTTATGCTGGAGACTTACGAGGCAATTTGTGGAAATTCGATGTCACCAGCGCCACGTCCAGCAGTTGGGGAGTCGCTAATAGTGGTAGCCCACTTTATGTAGCCTGTGATCAAAGTATGGCTCTCCCGTGTACGGAAAGTCACCGACAACCCATTACCTCCAGACCGGAGGTGGGCTTTGGCAGTTCACCGAGTACGTATATGGTGTATTTTGGCACCGGAAAATATTTTGAATCCTCGGATAATGATTTAACCAATTCACAGACGCAGACTTTTTATGGAATCGTGGACAAGGGGGTTGTCGTACCCAGTTCAGGTACCACCACGCGGGCTACCCTGGTGAATCAGACCATTACTTCCACGACAACGCAAAACGAAAAAAACTGGAGAAAAACTTCGTGCAATGATTGCGCGAATGATGGATGGTTCATGGATCTATTAGATACGGGTGAGCGTGTAATCGCTTTTCCGCAGTTGTATGAAGATCGAATCATTTTTACCACGCTGGTTCCCTTGCCGCCTACGGGTACCGATGAATGCAGTGCCGTGTCCAGTGGTACGGGCTGGCTAATGGAAGTATCGGCACTCTGCGGAACACCCACCACCACCCCAGTGTGGGACACGAACGGAGACGGTGTCATCAATTGCAGCGATCCCACATTTTCTGGAGTTCAATCTGACATTGGCATTCCAACCCAGCCAGGAATTGTCGAATTAGGCGGCAGCAGTGCCGGAGGCAATACCAGCAGCACTATCTCATGTCCTACCTGCGTTGCTTCCACCAGTAGCAGCGGCGGCAGTAGCGGCGGCAGCAGTGGCGGCAGCAGCAGCAGCGGTGGCAGTAGCGGAGGGGGTATTGCTCCTCATGCAGTAATGATCTTCACCGGCTCAAGCATCGGCAGTGCGGCACCACCAACGCTCAAATCATCGGGTGGCAATAACAATGTGAATACAGGTCGGCAGTCTTGGCGGCAAATACGTTAAATTTGTTAATTGTTGAAAATTAAAACTATTATGCGGAGAAATAATCGATGCATCTTATAACTACCAGTCGCGGTTTTACCCTGCTTGAAATAATAATCACGGTGGCAATTATTTCGATTCTCGCCGCGATTGCCTATCCGTCATATCAAAATAGCATTCTGAAATCACGACGTGCGGATGCTAAAAGTGTGTTGTTACAGGCGACGAATTGGATGGAACGATTCTATACGGCAAACCATCGCTATGATCAAGATGTAGATGGCAACCTAGTTACCACTTCGACCACGACGGGATTTCCGAGTTCAGGACTAACGAAAAGTCCAATTGTTGGTACGACAAAGTATTATGACATTTCGCTGTCAGGGGTAACTCAAATCGCTTATACCTTGAATGCCACGCCTAGAAGCGCGACCAATCAAACCAATGATTCCTGTAAAACCTTGACGCTCGATCAAGCTGGCATCAAAGGTGTCACTGGTGGCGCGACTATGAGCGTGACCGACTGTTGGCGTTAACCGTAACCCAAGTTGCTACCTATTATTGTGGATAACCAAAATAGCCCCTCTCCCTTTGGGAGAGGGGTTGGGGTGAGGGACTTTTGACTAATG
>CAUYTW010000332.1 GCA_963575715.1 Gammaproteobacteria bacterium
GCAGAATGACTTACTATTTAGAATGACTTACTATTTTTCAACTACGTAACTCCTATGGTTATAAAAATTAGCGAGAAACGCAACAGTTTTAATCGTCGGATGAATTGCGTACAAATCGTTTTTGATTTTCAATCATGCGCTATCTTTGTGTTAAGATTTTAGGTGATTCTTAGCAATCTGGGATTTTTCTCACTAGTCCCTTAGGTAGGGGCGTATGTGTCTGCTGTAGACATGTTGCGAATGCGGATAAAAACGCGGCGATCAATATCGCTGCAAGGGCTAATGTCAATTAGCCTATCGTGGTACACGATGATGACGAAGGATCATCCAAATACAGTAACAAGCACCGTCCTTTAGGGCGGGTAATTGACAAGCCTCTGATTGACCAGCCTGAGCCACAAAATATCAGACTATGTTGCACCGAAATACAAGACTCACCTTGCGGCGTTTCCTTACTAAGGACTAGATAGATATGGTTAATCCATCTTCTTCCTTTGGCCATGTTTCCGATCAACGGCGAAATTATTTGGCGATTATGGGAATTGAGTCATGGGAGCGACGCATGAATGGAACAATGCAGAGTAGGAAAGAAATTATTTCCTCAAGCATGCCTGCGACTTCCGCCGCTATTCCCGACGTGGATGTGAATTCACCCGATGAAGTTGCAAGTATGGGTTGGGAAGCATTAGAGCAAGCAGTACAGGATTGTACCGCTTGTCCACTGCATCGCGTTCGGACGCGAGACATTTTTGGAATAGGTAATCGTGCGACACAATGGTTGATTGTTAGCGACGTACCCGGTGTGGACCAAAATCAATTATGCAAATTTTTCACTGATCGCGAAGAGCAACTTTTATACCAAATGCTTCATGGGATTGGCTTGCGGCATGAAGAAGTCTACCTCACCAGTATTATCAAGTCATGTCTCCCTGCCAATCGTACTCTAGCGCCTGCGGAGGCGGCAGCTTGTCGACCTTATTTAGAACGTCAAATAGAATTAATTCATCCTCGAATTATTCTAGCGGTCGGTGCGGTTGCCGCCCAGAATTTATTGAGAACTACCACTCCAATCGGATTATTGCGTGGTCGGGTTTATCGTCATGGAACGATCCGTGTTCCCATGATAGTGACTTACCATCCTTCCTATTTGCTGCGTGATTGTCACGAAAAAGCCAAGGCATGGGATGATTTGCGTTTGGCTTGGCGAGTTTTTCACCGTATTCCTCCCGATGGCCAAGACTTTTGAGGAATTTTTGGCGCTGCGTGAACCAACGCCGATTCCAGCCAGTCGGTCATGCGCAATTTTCTCGCAATTACGTCCCATGCGCGCCGCTGACTTTGCCGCCATTATGGCTATTGAGCAACAAGTTTATGAATTCCCCTGGACCATTGGCATGTTTGAAGACTGCTTACGAGTAGGGTATTACTGTTGGGTGTGTGAACATTATCAGTTACACGGCTACGGTATCATGTCGATTGGAGCTGGAGAATGCCATATTCTTAATTTATGCGTTGCTCCAGAATTTCAAAGGAAAGGTCTTGGACGGTATCTCATGACACATTTTCTACACTTGGGGCGGCGCTATCATGCCGATACTGTTTTTTTGGAAGTACGATCTTCAAACCAAGCTGCGATTCATCTATATTTTAGCATGGGTTTCAATGAAATAGGTCAGCGACGTAATTATTATCCTAGCAAATATGGGCGAGAAGATGCTTTAATGTTGGCCAGGAGTTTGTAATAAGCATTATCGGTAATTACCCACACGTATGCTGTCAAAAACAGAAGGACAACATCCTCCCGCCATTTTTCTCATGGGTCCAACGGCGTCGGGCAAAACCGAGTTGGCGATAGAGTTGACGCGTCAAACGCACTGTTCGATCATCAGTGTTGACTCCACCATGGTTTACCGTGGAATGGACATCGGTAGCGCTAAACCAAGCGCAGCAGTGCGCGCGATCACACCGCACCGCCTCATTGATATTCGCGATCCTGTCGATACTTACTCTGCGGCCCAATTCCGTGACGATGCTTTGCGCGAAATGGCGGACATTACCGCCGCTGGACGAATTCCATTGCTGGTGGGAGGAACAATGCTCTATTTTAGGGCATTGGAACGTGGACTGGCACCGTTGCCAGAGGCAAATACTGAAGTGCGAGCGCGGCTTGCGGCGCAGGCGGAGCAGCACGGCTGGGCGGCACTTCACGCGCGTCTAGCCACGCTGGATCCAGCACTGGCTTTACGTATCCATCCCAATGACCCCCAGCGTATCCAGCGCGCTCTGGAAATCATCGAATTAACCGGTCGGCCACCTACGGAATTATTTGCCTTGGGTGAAATTCAAGCATCAGGATTGCCCTATCATCTGATTAAACTGGTAATCTCTCCAGCGGACCGAACATTGCTTCAACAGCGGATTGCGGCGCGTCTAATCCAAATGCTGGGAGAAGGATTGGTGAGCGAAGTGGAAGTCCTTTATAATAGAAAGGATCTCAGTCTCCATACACCTGCTTTACGCGCGGTTGGTTATCGTCAGGTATGGGAATACTTGATGGGAAATATCGATTTTGCGAAGATGCAGGAACAGGCTATCGTGGCGACCCGACAATTAGCGCGGCGTCAACTAACTTGGTTGCGTGCGGAGTCTGTTAATCAGTGGTTTGAAAGTACCGATCCAGAACTCACAGCGCGGACTCTTCGGCTTCTGGAGCAGAGTTGTATAATAAATTTTTGATAAATATTGAAATTTTAGTAAAAACTAAAGATGTGGTAATATTTAGTTATGGTGGCATTTAGTTTTTCTATATTTTTACTGTACCAAGCCTTTACGGGCTTTCCGCCGGGAAAACCGGCATTTTACCGACGGTTAAAAGCCGTCTCTTTAATCACCACAACGGCTAAAGCCGGGGTTTCGCGGAGATTCTAATGAGTAAAGGGCAATCCTTACAAGACCCTTATTTGAATGCCCTAAGAAAGGAAAGGGTACCGGTTTCGATTTACCTAGTAAACGGAATTAAACTTCAAGGTCAGATCGAATCATTTGACCAATTTGTGGTGCTACTCAAGAATTCAGTGAGTCAAATGGTTTACAAGCATGCAATTTCGACAATTGTACCAGTGCGCAATGTTCGTTTACCTAATGAAGATATAGATGTCGTTGAGTCAGATTCTGCTTGATCGAATCATGACTATTTATGTATCACATCTTGTAACCGATTCCATTTTATTTTCTCTTAATAGTATTTATTTGGAGCACATAATGGCCTGGAATGAACCAGGTGGCTCCCGAGGGCGCGACCCTTGGAGTGGGCGCAATAACGATAACGAGCAAGGCCCACCCGATCTCGACGAGGTCGTACGCAAAATGCAGAAAAGCCTCGGCGGATTCTTTGGCGGTTCGCATGGAGGCGGTAAACGCATCGTGCCACCTTCGGGAAAACTCACCTTTATTTTGTTCATATTGTTAATTGTCTGGGTGGCCACGGGCATTTATGTGGTAGATCAGGCAGAACGGGGCGTGGTGCTACGCTTTGGGCGTTTCGTCGTGACCACACTACCGGGTTTGCGGTGGCATTGGCCCTATCCAATTGAATCAGTACAGATCGTCAATACCGAGCAGATCCGCAACGTCGAGATTGGCTACCGCAGCACCAGCAGTGGACATCAACCCATGGGTTCGGTGCCCGCCGAGGCGCTTATGCTTACTCAAGATGAAAACATTATCGATATCAAATTTGCCGTTCAATATTTTGTTAAAGAAGCCAAGGACTTTCTCTACAATGTCAAAGATCCGAAGGAGACATTGCAACAAGTCACCGAGAGCGCAGTGCGCGAAGTGATTGGCAAAAGCAAGATGGATTTCGTTCTCACGGAAGGACGAGGGGAGATTGTTGACCGTGCTCGGCGACTGATCCAGGAGATTCTTGACCGTTATCAGACCGGCATGGAAGTGACCAGCGTCAATATGCAGGATGCCCAACCACCGGAAGAAGTGCAGACCGCGTTCGCCGACGCAGTCAAGGCACGAGAAGATGAACAGCGACTCAAAAATGAAGCAGAAACTTATTCCAATGATATTCTTCCCAAGGCACGCGGGGCTGCCGCACGCCAGATGGAAGAGGCCAATGGCTATCGCGCACGGGTAGTAGCCAGCGCTGAGGGTGAATCCAACCGTTTTGTAAAAGTATTGGAGCAATATGAAAAGGCACCCAAGGTAACTCGTGAGCGTCTTTACCTAGAAACAATGGAAACTGTCTTGACAGGCAACAACAAAATTTTGATTGGCGCTGAGGGTAATAACTTGTTGTATTTGCCATTGGATCAACTGGCTGGACAGTATTCAACCGGCCACTCCGAGGCAATCACCGCTGGTCTTGCACACCAGGAGAGTGCCAAATCCGCCGTCTCGGATCCTCGCAATCGACATGACTCGCGTACTCGAGGAGAACGCTGATGGGACAAACCAAGAATGTCCTTGTTTTTGCGGTTATCGGGGTCTCTGCGTTTTTATTTTTATCGTTGTTCACCGTTCAACAGGGACAGCGTGCATTAATTTTGCAATTTGGCGAAGTCCAACGGGTTATTACCGAACCTGGTCTTTATTTAAAAATACCTATTATTAATAATGTTTATTATTTTGATGGACGCATCTTGAGTCTGGATGCAGAACCAGAACGCTACCTGACTAGTGAAAAGAAGAATGTCATCGTTGATTCTTTTGTCAAGTGGCGAATTGCCGATGTTCGGCGTTACTACACAGCCGTGGGTGGTGATGAAACCGCAGCGAATGTGCGTCTATTGCAAATTATTAAAGATGGTCTCCGTGGGGAATTCGGAAAGCGTACTATTCAGGATGTGGTTTCTGGCGAACGCACTCAGATTATGGCAGTGCTATCCACTGAGGCGAGCAAGGTAGCGCAAGGATTTGGCATTGAGGTGGTGGACATGCGAATTAAGCGTATTGACTTACCGCGCGAGGTTAGTAGTTCGGTTTATCGACGCATGGAAGCAGAACGCGAGCGAGTTGCTAAAGAATTACGCTCGCGGGGCGCGGAAGCCGCCGAGCGGATCCGTGCCGATGCTGATCGACAACGTGAAGTCATTCTCGCGGAAGCCTTCCGTGACGCAGAACTAATCCGTGGTGAAGGCGATGCCGTTGCCACAGATATTTATGCTCGTGCTTATAGCCGTAATCAGGATTTTTTCAACTTTTATCGAACATTGGCGGCCTATCGCACGACTTTTAAAGATGGTCACGATGTTCTTGTTTTATCTCCGAATACACCATTTTTCCGATTTTTCCTGGATTCCCGGGGTGAGACATTGCCTGAAGTCCCCAAAAAGGCATCCGCTGATTTCCGGACTGAATAAAACATGCGTTTCCTTGATGAGCACGAATAACCGTTGGTTGTTGCCTGAAGGTGTGGAAGAATTGTTGCCGCCCGAGGCACGACGACTGGAAGCGTTACGTCGGCGCATTGTCGATTTATTTGATACCTGGGGCTACGACTTAGTAGTTCCTCCTCTTATCGAATATTTAGACTCATTACTCATTGGGCTGGGGTATGACCTTGATCGACAAACCTTCAAACTGATTGATCCACTCACCGGGCGATTGCTTGGGATTCGCGCTGACATCACTCCTCAAGTGGCGCGTATTGAAGCACATCGTTTACGGCGCATGGTACCGGTTCGGCTATGTTACCTCGGTCCGGTACTTCGTACCCAGCCCGATGCTCCGGGGGGTCTACGTAATCCGTTGCAGGTGGGAATCGAATTATATGGCCACGCTGGAATCGAAAGCGACCTGGAAGTCATGCGGCTGATGGTCGAAACTTTGGCAGTGGCTGGCCTTATCAACCCGTACCTGGATTTGGGTCATGTAGGTATTTATCGCGGTCTAGTGGCTCAATCTGGGCTTTCCCATGACGCCGAAGCAGCGTTATTTGATGCTTTACAGCGTAAGGCAGTTCCTGAATTAGAAGCACTATTAGCTTCCCTAGATTTAAAAACCGAGTTACGGACTATGCTTGCCGCCTTGGTGCGACTTCATGGTGGCACAGAGATATTAAAGCAGGCGAAAGAACTGCTGGCTACGGCGGACACCGAGGTAAAATCTGCCCTCACGAACTTACGCGCTTTGGCGGAACATCTGTCAATACGGCTTTTTAATTGCCCATTGCATTTTGATCTTGGTGAATTGCGCGGTTATGCCTATCACACCGGAGTTGTGTTTGCGGCCTATCTGCCTGGACATGGGCGGGCCGTGGCTCAAGGTGGGCGTTATGACGGCGTAGGAGCTGTATTCGGCCATCCGCGCCCGGCCACTGGTTTTTCCGCCGACCTTAAAGCCCTTCTATTTACAGCTTACCCTCCCAAAAAAAGTGACGGTATCTATGCTCCGGCATTGGTTGATGCCACCCTAGACGCGCGCATCCATTCACTACGCGCGCATGGGGAACGGGTAGTGCAGGCATTACCCGGGCAATCCGGTGGACCGATGGAAATGGATTGTTCCCGGGAGTTGGTGTGGCAGCTAGGCGAATGGAATATATGTGAGATTCGATCGTAATTTAAAGTGTTTGATTTATAAAGGTTTGTCATGGGAAAAAGCGTGGTAGTAATCGGCACCCAGTGGGGTGATGAAGGCAAGGGCAAGGTAGTAGATTTACTCACTGACAATGCAGGAGCCGTGATCCGTTTCCAGGGCGGACA
Source organism: Gammaproteobacteria bacterium (assembly GCA_963575715.1). NCBI lineage: Bacteria > Pseudomonadati > Pseudomonadota > Gammaproteobacteria > Gammaproteobacteria bacterium. The sequence continues at coordinate 6,717 of CAUYTW010000332.1, forward strand.
CAATGCCGGTCATACCTTGGTGATTGATGGCGTCAAGACTATTTTGCATCTCATTCCTTCGGGTATTTTACGTGCAGGAGTAACCTGTTTGATTGGCAACGGCGTGGTGCTCTCGCCAGCAGCCTTGCTCAATGAATTACGTACCTTAGAGGAGCGAGGAGCATCCGTTCGGGAGCGACTGTTGATCAGCTCGGGTTGTCCGCTCATCCTGCCCTGCCATGTGGCCTTGGACCAAGCCCGTGAACTGGCGCGTGGTAAGGCGGCGATTGGTACCACTGGACGCGGCATTGGCCCCGCTTACGAGGATAAAGTCGCACGCCGCGCCGTGCGTTTGGGTGATCTACTCCACGCGGAACGTTTCGCTACCAAACTTGCTGAGGTGCTGGAATTCCACAATTTTTCCTTGCAGCATTACTATAAAACTGAACCAGTTGATTTTCATCGAATATTGGATGATACCCTGTCCATGGCAGAGCAACTCGTGCCATTGGTGGCCGATGTTCCAATGCTTCTAGACCAATATCGCCGGCAGGGAATGAATCTTTTGTTTGAGGGTGCCCAGGGGACATTGTTGGATATCGACCATGGAACTTATCCTTTCGTCACCTCATCCAACACCACAGTGGGCGGGGTTTGCACGGGAAGTGGTGTAGGTCCACGGACTTTGGATTATATTTTAGGGATCACCAAGGCTTATACCACGCGGGTAGGGGGCGGACCTTTTCCCACTGAATTATTCGACGATGTGGGAGTGAGCCTATCACGACGTGGTCATGAAATCGGTGCCACCACCGGGCGGGTGCGTCGTTGTGGTTGGTTAGATATCGTGGCCTTACGTTATGCCGTTCAACTCAACAGTGTAAGCGGGTTGTGTATCACCAAGCTCGATGTGCTGGATGAGTTGGCAGTCATTCGCCTGGCAGTAGGCTATCGTTGCGGCGAGGTCACGCACACCACGCCGCCCCAGGGTGCCGACGAATATGCAGTTTGTGTTGCGGTCTACGAAGATTTGCCCGGTTGGCAGGAATCGACCGCAGGAATTACTGAATATACCCAATTGCCAGCTGCGGCACGGGCCTATCTTGCTCGTATTGAAGAATTGGTAGGCGTTCCCATTGATATCATCTCGACTGGTGCCGAGCGTACCCATACCATCGTGCGACGTCATCCTTTCGAAGTGCCGTCAAGAACCTCACAACTTGTATCCAATCCTACGGGATCGAGGGAGGCTTTGTGAGTTAAACCTCAAGAAGCCAACAGCTAAACTGGGGGTGGTTCTCTCGCGGGCATTTGGTGATGACTAATCTGGTTGCCAAGTAGCATAATGCGCTGGCTTCAAAACCTACCTCTTGGGAGAGCAATACGATGCGCATTATCCTGTTGGGCGGTCCTGGTGCCGGTAAAGGAACCCAGGCCAATTACATAAAAGAGAAATTCGTAATTCCCCAAATTTCCACCGGGGACATGCTGCGAGCCGCCGTGAAAGCGGGAACACCTCTCGGTTTGGCGGCAAAAAAACTTATGGATGCAGGAGCTTTAGTTTCGGATGATGTGATTATTGGGCTGGTCAAGGAACGCATTCAGCAGCCTGATTGTACTCAAGGTTTTCTGTTCGATGGTTTTCCTCGTACCATTCCACAGGCTGATGCTATGAAAGAAGCTGGCGTGGACATTGACTTCGTTGTTGAGATCGACGTGGCTGACGAGGAAATTATCCGGCGCATGAGTGGGCGTCGCGTCCATTTAAGTTCCGGGCGTACCTATCATATCGTTTTCAATCCTCCCAAAATTTTGGGCAAGGACGACATCACTGGAGAGGATCTCATCCAACGCGACGACGACCACGAGGAAACCGTTCGCAAGCGTCTTGAGGTCTATCACGCCCAGACCGAACCGCTGGTTGCTTATTACTCCAATTGGGCCGCTAGCAACGATGCCCGCGCTCCTCGTTACGTTAAGGTGCAAGGGATTGGTTCAGTCGAGCAAATCCGTGACAGCATTTTCGCGGCCCTCGCCTGAAAATTTTAATCGTTAAGCCCTCCGCCTTGCAGCTTTTCGCGTCTGTTACGCTGACAAGGGTCGGGAGGGTAACGGCTAACCATTACTTCTAATGGAACCATCGAGAACATTGCTATGGCGACTATTGACCTTACCAAAGAACAGTTCGAACAAATTATTAACGACAATAACTTCATTTTTGTAGATTTTTGGGCACCTTGGTGCGCGCCTTGCCGCTATTTCAAGCCCATTTTTGAAAAAGTAGCTGAAAACCACCCTGACGTAGTCTTTTGTAAAGTAAACACTGAAGAACAGCGGGAACTGGCTGGTTATTTCCAAATTCGTTCGATTCCTACTTTAATGGTTTTTCGTGAAAAAGTGATTGTTTATTCTGAAGCTGGCGCTCTTTCAGAATCCGGCCTGGAGGAATTAGTGGCGCAGGTTCGAAAGTTAGATATGGTTCAAATACACAAGGATATCGTGGAACAGGAAGCCAAGGATAACTAAAAATTCTAAATTTATTCTGGCACCTTTCTCGACTGGCATGATGGAGTTTCTCAGGGATTGGCTGACAACATACATTAAGGTCAGCGATCAAAAATATGCACCATTCTTTATCAAGAATGGCCTGAAGTACATCATTTCTTCGCAGGAACGCGGTCACGCTGTGGTTATTGCAATGTTCCTACAAGTCGGGTTTCAAGGTGTTTTGTCATTTTGAGGTTATTGTGGTGGGTGGCGGCCATGCAGGTTGCGAAGCAGCCTTGGCTGCGGCACGCACTGGTGCCAAAACGCTGCTATTAACCCACAATATCGAGACCCTCGGCCAAATGTCCTGCAATCCTGCTATTGGAGGCATTGGTAAGGGTCACTTAGTACGGGAGATTGACGCCCTGGGTGGATGGATGGCGATTGCCGCCGACCGCGCTGGTATCCAGTTTCGCACCTTGAACGCGAGCAGGGGACCTGCGGTGCAGGCCATGCGCTGTCAGGCGGACCGCCAGCTTTACCGTCAGGCAGTGCGCATGGCACTGGAAAGTCAAGAAAACCTCGCGCTTTTCCAGCAGGCGGTAGACGACCTAATCCTTGAGAATGGACGAGTTGCAGGGGTCATCACTCAGGCAGGATTACGTTTCATGGCTCGCGTGGTGGTACTCACCGTTGGCACTTTCCTGGGTGGGCGCATTCATGTGGGGCTAAGTCATTATCCAGGAGGGCGCGCCGGTGATCCGCCAGCGTTGGCTTTGGCGCAACGGTTACGTGAACTGCCGCTACGAGTCGGACGCCTCAAAACTGGTACCCCTCCACGGATCGACGGGCGTACCATTGACTACGAAATCTTAACCAGGCAGCCTGGCGACGATCCATGTCCGGTATTTTCCTTCCTCGGTAGCCAAGCCGATCATCCGCGCCAAGTTTGCTGTCATATCACGCATACTAATCCCAATACCCACGATTTAATTCGTTCAGCGCTCGACCGCTCTCCCCTTTATACTGGCATGATCGAGGGAGTAGGTCCACGCTACTGCCCCTCGGTTGAAGACAAAGTAGTGCGCTTCCCAGATCGGGAACATCATCAGATTTTTCTCGAACCCGAGGGGCTTTCGAGTTTCGAGGTCTATCCCAATGGGATTTCGACCTCATTGCCTTTTGATATCCAGTGGAAAATGGTGCGTTCATTGCGCGGCCTGGAACAGGCCCATCTGACCCGCCCTGGCTACGCCATTGAATACGACTATTTTGATCCACGCGATCTCCTGCCTTCCCTAGAAACTCGAACAATCGGGGGACTTTTTCTCGCCGGCCAGATTAACGGTACCACCGGCTACGAGGAAGCAGCCGCGCAAGGGCTAATAGCCGGTCTTAATGCCGCACGCGCGACCCGCGACCTTGCAGCCTGGACACCAAGCCGCGAAGAATCCTATCTCGGGGTGCTTATTGATGACTTGATTACCCAGGGCACCAATGAGCCTTATCGAATGTTTACCAGTCGCGCTGAGTACCGCCTAAGCCTGCGCGAGGACAACGCCGATATGCGGCTTACACCTCGTGGTCGAGAGTTGGGTCTGGTGGATGACCTTCGCTGGCGGGCTTTCGAGAGGAAGCAAGAGGCCATCGTCCGCGAGCAGGCACGGCTCAAAATGCTGCGTATTCGTCAAGAAGACTTGGAATTCGCCAGCGCGACTATTGGGCAAGCCGTCACTCACGAGACCAGCATCATGGATCTTTTGAAGCGTCCCAATCTGGGCTATGGTAAGTTGATGCTCCTTCCTAAGGTTGGGCCTGGCCTGGAGGATCCTATTGCTGCGGAACAAGTGGAGATTCAAGCCAAATATTCCGGATATCTAGCGCGTCAGGCAGATGAAATCGAACGCCATCGTCGTCACAATGAATTGGCGCTTCCCATGAATTTGGATTATGGTCAAGTGCAGGGACTTTCTAACGAAGTCCGGCAGAAACTCGCCACGCATCGTCCTCTTAGTCTAGGTCAGGCAGCACGTATTCCAGGTGTTACTCCCGCAGCGATTTCATTACTTCTCCTTCATCTAAAACGAGTCAATCATCCCGCTCTCAGGGGTAAGGTTTGTGAAAACACAGTCAAGAACCCGACGCCTAAAGGCGGGGGCTTGTGAAGTAAAATTCACAAGTTCGAACTTGACCAGCCTAAGTCCAAAGTATCGGACTACGTTTTTGGAGTCATGACACCTACGGATGCGTGCCAGTCCGTAGCTCTGTCGCTAATCGTTAAACATCTTTAACGGGGTTAAGGAAGTGCGGTTAGCCGAACAAGCTCTGAAAACCTTGGCGAGGCAAACATTACCGGCGCAAGCCGAGTTGCCCTTACAGGCTGACAGCCGGGAAAGACTGGCTCCTAATTCTGAAAACCGCCCGCTTTCCTCCCTGCCCGGCTAAAGCCGGGGTGGCTCTCTCGCGGGCATTTGGTGAATGGACAATCTGAAACCTGGAAGGATAATTTCCTGCCTTCAAGCCGGGAGAGTTGATAAAACTTATTTATGATAAAAACATTGAACAGTTATCTTTAGGGGAGCAGTACCAGTGACGTTTGAATTTTCAAAGCAACTATTATTCATTTTTGTTTTCATGGTGAGCATTCCGCAGGGTATTCCAGGTTATGCCGATGAGATAAAACCAACCATGGGTCCGAATTTATCCAGCACCGATACTGCGTTTCAGGAGCGCATGCGTCGATTGGAAGAGGAATTACGTTGCCTAGTATGTCAAAATCAGTCATTGGCTGATTCCCATGCAGACCTCGCTGAGGATTTACGTCATGAAGTCGAAGAATTAGCCAGGCGAGGCAAAAGTGATCAAGAAATTGTCGATTTTCTCAAGGAACGTTATGGAGATTTTATAAGTTATCGGCCTCCTTTCAATATGAGCACTGCTTTGCTCTGGATCAGCCCGTTCGTGTTTCTCATAATCGCGCTGGGAGGAGTAATTATCCGCGCCCGCTATCGTCGAATTTCATCTGGGGAGATGCAACGCCTCTCCCCAAATGAAGATGCTCATGCGAGGTCGCTATTGGGACTCGATGATATCCAAAATAATTGAGACTAATTGATGAATGCGCATGATTGGGTATTCTGGATTCTGATAGGCTTAATGACGGTAATGGCGGTATTGATATCGGCGTTACCTTGGATACGTCCTCGTACCCGGGAAACGATTGATCGGAAAAGCCTTAACGTGGCGGTTTATCGTGATCGGATGAATGAACTTGATACTGCGCTTGATTATCCTTCCCTGAGTTTTGAGCAACGTGAGGACGAACGTTATCGGCTCGCGCAAGAATTGCTGGAAGACGTAAATGATTCTGTTATTTCTTCTCCGACCTACAATAACAAACGCTGGACATTATTTGCGATTAGTACTGTGTTTCCTTTGATTGCATTATTGCTTTATTCTTTTCTAGGCACAGGAACACGTCTGTTCTCACAGATGGAAACCCGGGAAACAGCATCGCGTCAACAAATGCCAAGCACCAAACAAATTGAACAAATGGTGAGCAGGCTCGCAGAACGCCTCGTTGCCAATCCCGAGGATGCAAACGGCTGGATGATGCTTGCACGTTCTTATACGGTGCTGGAACGCTATCCAGAGGCGGCGAAAGCCTATGCTCAAGCTTATGCCCTGGAGGGAGATAATAATCCACAATTAGGCATTGATTACGCTGAAGCGCTGGTTTTGGCCAATGGTAACCGCATCACCGATGAGGCGCGGACAGTGTTGGCTAAGGTATTTGAAAAAACTCCGGACCATCCTCATGGCTTATGGTTGGCAGGGCTATGGGCATTCCAGGAGAAACATTACCAAGTCGCTGTCGAATTTTGGCAACGACTTAAATCGCTGCTGCCACAAGGATCTAATGTTTTTGATAAAATTGAAACTGCCATCGCCGAGGCCCGAAATGAGGCATCCAGGAGATGAAAGCGTACGCATTGACAGCGGCATGAAACTGTGGGTTGAGATGCTCCTTGCCGGGCATAAAGGAACGGACAAATTCGGCGACCACACCGCTGAATAGATTCCGCTGCACCTGGTAGCAATTTTTGAGCACATCCATGAGACACAGCCGCTGCAATTGAGCGTAGCCGCAAATAGCGGCGAATACATGATTTTGTATGGCAACCGAGGTGCGCACATGGAAATGCTCTATGTGACATACCTGCTTGATCGCACGGTGGTATTGTTCGATTTGCCAATGCAGGTCGTGCAGCCAAAGGAACCGGTCGCGACCAAAGGAGGACAAAGTCTCGTTGTCGGGTAGGTGGACAGCATAATGGCGAACCTGGTCTTTCAGGCTCGTCCGAAACACCTTCACCATCCCAAACTCGCGCAGCCAGACTTCCCTCCCTTCCTCCGCAATATCCAATTTCTGGATTTGCGTCCACGTCCCTTTCTCAATGGATATCAATCGGTTGGACTCCAGCGCGAAAAGGAACCCCAGGTGATGGTCTCTCACCTCCTTGAGGTTACTCACGCCGCTGTACCAACTGTCTCCAGTGATGTAGGCGGGTTCCAATCCCCAGGCCAGTACCTCGGCTAGCATTTCTCGGAAATACTCGTTCTTCGTTTTTCCTTCAGCCTTGTCAACAATCCGGTAATTAACAGGCTGGTGCCGCCCCTCAATGTCACTGTAATACAGTGTGACCAAGTTGATTCCCTTCACAGTCTTGTGGTGTTTTCCCGACCAGAAATACCCGACGAAGGCCATCTTGTAGCTGTAGGGCTTGTCCAGCACGCTATCGTCCACGCTCAAGACGCCGCCTTTCAAGTTCAGCCCAGCTTTGACTTCGTTGAACAGGTCTTGCGGCGAATACGTTTCTCTCTGCAAAAAACGGTTCGCGCTGTCATGCGAAACGTCCATCACCTCCGACAAGTGGAGACAGCTCGGCGAGTTTGGTTCGCTCAATAAATACCCCATGTACATCGGTAACGTGCAACGGGCTGTAGAAGGGCGGCTTATTTCACGTACCATGGCACAGTGTTCCCTATCAGGATGTCTTCTGGATACACATATTCTACGGCTCCTGTCAATGCGTAAGTCCTATTCTAGCCATTAACCTAAATATCCGAAGGGACGGAAAAAGCCGTCCTCTTTCCTCACCGCCATGAAGGGCGGGGTTTCTTGGAGACACTGATGAATTTGGCTAATAAAATCGCAGCTTTTATCCTGCGTCAAGCCATAGGAGAAGTCGGCGACAAGGCGTTCGTCTTGATTGAACGTTATTACACCGACCCAACCAAGGCCTTGCCCAAAGCTATCGACAAGGCCAACACCCAGACCTGGCGTGTTATTGAGCTGGCCCTCGCGGGAGACTCGATGATGGGCTGGCTCAAAGGGAAAATGGTCAGTGGTGTCGAGCGGGGCATCCTTGGGCCGTTGAAGGAATGGGTTCAGGGGCAGGGCGAAGATTTCCGGCGCAACTGTCTGCTTGATTTGCGTGCGGCGCGTCAAGCAGGATTGTTGACCGGGGCAGCGACCGGGCAGGAATTGGTAGCGGCTGGTGATTTTACCAGGATGACCGATCCAGATGCCGTACTCGACGGAGCCCAAGCGCTCATGGTCGAGGTGGGTGCCGCGTTGCGCATTGCTTATCCGAACCTGGCGCGATTTTTGGTGGATGCGAATGGTCGAACGGGTGCATTGCTGGTGAGCGCCTTTGGCTATTTCTTGCGTCAGGCGGTGGCGAGCCAACCGGGGCTGTGCGATGAAATCCAATTCAAGCGGCTGTCTCAAATCTGGCACGCTCAGGCGCAAGGCTGGGAGGCGTTGGGTCGATTGCTGACCGAGCAGGGGGAAGCCCTTGCCGCTGAGTTGGAACGATTCGGCGCAGGGCAGGCCGAGATCAAGGATATGCTGCGCAAGGTCTTGGACCGTCTCCCGGAAAGTGCCCGACGGGGAAGTGTTTCCCCGCGTCTCTCCGCGAGTTTGCGTAGTGTTGCGGATGTCAGGCTGTTTGAGGAATTGGAGCGTCGGCTCAACGCCTTGCCCACAGAACAACATACCCCGGAAATCCTCGACGCGGTGGGACGTTTGGCCATGGCGGTCGGGGTATTTTCACAAGCGGAGGCACATTTTGCTCAGTCTGCCGCACAACCGGGTCCAGAGTCCACCCGTGCCGAGGCGTACTACAACACCTATCGCGCCCTGCTGGAACAAAAACGTTGGGACGATGCCCTGGTTGCGTTGCTTGCGGCCGTGCGTCTTGATCCGGAGCGTTTTGCACTCTTCCCGCTTACCAAATACACACCCAAGCGTATCCTCGGTGCTGGAGGGTTTGGCGTGGCTTTTCTCTGTGAACACGCATATCTGCGTCGCCATTTGGTGATCAAGACCTTCCATACCGAAGCCTTGGAACGTGATTTTGATGAGGTCTTCCGCGAGGGCGAATTCCTGTCCAACTTGCGTCATCCCGCCATTATTCAGGTGATCGATGGCGGCTACACCAATGAGTCGCATAAACAGCGGCCTTATCTGGCCCTGGAGTATTTTGCAGCGCCCACCCTGGATGGCTATTTGGTTCAGCATGGTTGTTTAACCGTTCTTCAGGACTTATCCAAACCTATACATACGGTTTATATGCCTGATTTC
>CAUYTW010000333.1 GCA_963575715.1 Gammaproteobacteria bacterium
TATATATAGAGGAGTGAAAAATGGAAAAAGAACATAGAACCGTCGCTCTGTATCTCCGTGTCTCGACCAACGAACAGACAACAGAGAACCAACGGCGTGAACTAACCGCCGTTGCTGAACGCGCAGGATGGAATATCGTGGATGTTTATGAGAATGCTGGTATTTCTGGCGCGAAAGGTCGAGACAAACGACCTGCCTTTGACCGACTTTTGAAGGATGCAGCCCGCCGTCGTTTTGATTTGGTGGCCGCTTGGAGCGTTGACCGTTTAGGGCGCTCACTTCAACACCTGATCGCCTTTCTTGACGATATCCATGGTTATGGATTAGACCTTTACCTGCATCAACAAGGAATTGATACCACTACGATAGCGGGTAAAGCTATGTTTCAGATGTTGGGTGTCTTTGCTGAGTTTGAGCGTGCCATCATGAGGGATCGCATCAATGCTGGACTTACGCGAGCCAGAAATAACGGCACAAAACTTGGAAGACCGCAAACAACGTCGAAAAATGAGACCGCTATAAAAGAAAGTCTTGCGGCTGGAAATGGAATCCTAAAAACCGCAAGACTTTGTGGTGTTGGTACGTCAGTAGTGCAAAGAATTAAGGCTAATATTCAAAATTCTCATCAAAATGATATCAATCAAGTATCCAAAAGATGCTCGAAAGATACTTAGTAGTGCAAAGAATTAAGGCTAATATTCAATAAGTTAATCCTTAAAGAAGTTTCTAAATCGAGTGACTGCTAAATCTGTGTAACACGTTGTGTTGTTTATGTTTGCATGACCCATGTAAACCTGAATCGCCCTAGTGTCCTCGCCTTTATTGGCCAAATAGTAACCACAGGCATGACGTAACATGTGAGGATGGATTTTGATATTCAGTCCAGCCTTTTCCGTAGCAGATTCAAGCATCTTCCGAACGTTGGAAGGGGTCATTGGTAAATTGTGCCTGGTTAAAAACACATACCCGCCACCAATCGCACCGTCTTTTTGTTCTCTCTTTAATTGCGCCAATGCTCGCAATTCAGCCCCTCTTAATGGGTGAGTTGAATTGATTCCATTTTTAACCCGCTGGACGAATATTTGACCGAGTTCAAAGTCAATCTGATCCCATCTCAGCGATATCAATTCACCTACTCGCAACGCATGACGGAACGCCATCATCACCATCGTCGAGTTCCTCAACGCAAACAATCCATTGTTTGAAGCTGTTTGAAGCATAGCAATCTCCCTTTGTGTCAGAAATTCTCTACTCCTAACCTCTTTATTCTTCTTACGAATAGGCACGGAGTTAGACGACGTGGTAACAGGCTTATTCTTAGCCTTTTCTTTAATCGTATTTTGTTGATTGACAACACCAGCACCAGAACCAACGACCGAAGAATTGACTTGATTCTTTGTAAGACCAAACAGCTCCTCCTCGGACAGTTCTGAATCGTCCTCCTCCCCTGTGGAAGTATCATTTAATTCGTTGTTTGAGTAGAAAAAACTCTCATCATCGTCAAAATCTGCCTCGATGGCGTTGATGGGGGGCGGGGGGGCTTGTGTTCCCTTTCTTAGATTATTGGTGGAATTCATAGTGATAGGCCGTCAATATTAAAAAGGTGCTTTTTAGCTGAAAAAGGGAATTCGAATTCCCTTTTATAACTATAAAAGGGAACTCATCGACTATGTGGCAGGGTACTATCTCATCTGTGTTGTTGAGTTCCCTTTTATAGATATTTGAACTCATGGATTAGGACATAATAAAGTATAAATCTAAGAAACGAATAGATATTGATTATACGTTTAATATGCTATGGGATTAAAACAAAAAAGGATAGAGATGACAATAGGAAAATAGAGGATTGAATGATAAAAATAATTAAAAAGTAGATATCAATAATAAAATATTACGGAATAAGATAAAAAAGAGATATCAATACCCTGTCTATCGTTGATAGATAAACAGGATATCGAAAAGAGATTATAAAGAAGTTTATGACTAGATTGAGTTATGTTTTATCAGGAAAGAAGGCCCCAATAAACCCAGAGACAGCAAGACCAAGAGCTACAATAGCATCTTGCTGTTGTGTGCTAATGGTAAGGCCAACAGCCGTAACAAACATAACAGCACCACGTAATGTAGATGCTTCGTGTAAGCGTTCTTTAATGAACTTTGAGATTACTTTCATAGTTTGATACCCCTTTAGTGTTGTTAATATATGAATCTAATATGTTATGAAGCAAATATGAACGACTAACATCTAGTTTTTTACTTTGATAATCAAGCCATTGAAGATGTTCCAACGAATAATGAAATACTGTTTTCTGTTTCTTAAAAGGACCAGATAGTTGTATTCTCATAAACTATTCCTTTTTAATGGAATTATTAACTTTGTTACGAAATTCCCACGGTGGGATTGGTTTATCATTAGACCAAAGACCAATCCTTCTAGCTTGAGCAGAATCTTCAGCATCAACAAATAACGGATCTCTACTGTAACGACGATATACCCAAGCAAACCCTTTTTTGACCTGTTCTAAACCAACATCAAGCCCACGAGATGTTTTTATTGATGCAAGAATGCGTCCGTGAATGTCGGTATTTTCTTCATTAATCCAAACAGATTTACCTAGTATTAACTTAGATAAAAAACGTTGAGAAGAAACACCTACATCTTGCTTCAATTCAGGTGCATCAATCTTAGAAAGTCTTACTTTTGACTGTTTACCGTTAACATCGATTGTTATTGTATCACCATCATGGACATCAATAACAGTAGCACGATAAGAATCATCAGCATGTGAATATAAAATGATTGAAAAAAACAGTATAAGAATTGAGATAATGTTTTGTTGTAAGGTCATTTTTAATACCATAAAAGAGAAATGATAATACATCTGGATAAATTTATATCATCACACAGTTAATTATTAGCATATTTGAATAGAAAGAAAAGAAATTTTTCACTTACAAGCTGGCAGTGGGCGTGTTTGCGCGCTCGACGCTACGCAACGTTCGCGGCGCCACGCCCACAGCCAGCGTTCTATACAACTCCAAAAAAAAACAAGTACTTACTCAATCAGACGATAATCCCGAATAAAAACCAGACTTACCCCAAACGCTCACCCGTAGTTCGTGCTGTTGTGCCGCCCGCGCTTTTTCATTTTGCGTGCCGTATCCCCACTCGCAAGGCGGCGCGGGCTGTCCTTGCCCGCGCTTGGCTGGTTGGCGCATCCCTGCGCCAACCTTGGCCTTGCTAGTGGGGCCCCTCGGCACGCGCCCTTTTTGCGCAGGCCAGGCACAGCCGTTGGGGTTGTTGCCTTTGTTGCCTGCATTTAGGGGGTTCCATGTCTCGCTCTGGTGTTGTTGCTGTTGCTGGTTCACGTTCGTTGCCGTCTTCCGCCGCTCCGTTGGTTTCCGCTGTGTGTCAGTCCGTTGTTCGTTCTGGCCGTTCCGTTGTCGTCGGTTGCGCTTTGGGTGCTGACGCGCTTGTTTTGTCGGCTGGGTTGCCGCTTGCGTCGGTGTCTTGCTTGGCAGCCTTTGGGCCTGGTGGTGCTGGTTCGTGCCCTGCTTCAGCCGTCGGTGTGGTTTCTTCCTTCGCTGCCGCCGGTGGTAGTGTGTCCTGGCTTGCTGGTAGTTCGTTGTCCCGTCCAGTTCGTGCTCGTCTTGGTGCTCGCTCAGCCGCTGTGGTTGCCGCTGCTTCAGTTGCTTGCGTGGTTTTCTTCTCTTCGCCTTCCTCTCGTGGTTCCTCGCTGGTTGTGTCCATTGCAGCCCGTCGCAGCCTTCCCGTTTATGCCTTCCCTGTTGGCTTCGCTGGTTCTGCGCTCGTTGCTCCTGCTGGGTTCAAGTGGGTTTCGTCTGGCTGTTCGGGTGTGTGGTCAAGTTCTTTTAGTCTCTTTCCGTTTTAGCCAGTCAGTCGCGGGGTTTTGCCCCGCGCTGACGTTCTCTCCAAGCAAAACCCTAATACGTTAATCGTAATCTTCTAAAATGGAAGTCATACCCAAGCGAAACCCTAATACGTTAATCGTAATCTTCTAAAGTGGAAGTCATCTCCAAGCGAAACCCTAATACGTTAATCGTAATCTTCTAAAGTGGAAGTCATACCCAAGCAAAACCCTAATACGTTAATCGTAATCTTCTAAAATGGAAGTCATACCCAAGCAAAACCCTAATACGTTAATCGTAATCTTCTAAAGTGGAAGTCATACCCAAGCAAAACAACAAAGAATTGAAAAAAGAATTATTTTTGAGTTATTTTTTCGCGGTTATTTTATTTAATTATCCACAATTTTCCGAGTTCCAACTTAGCCCGTATTAATTGTTATTGAATTGGGAATAAATATAATATCCATCCTAATAGATATATTGTTATTTTTTTTGCGCATTAAATAGTAGTCAATGCTAAAGTATATAAAGCGCAAAAAAAATAACAATACATCCATCTTAGGAGATATTACATCTATTCCCAATTCAATAAATTTTTACACGGGCTAAGTTCGGGAACTCGGGGAAGTGGATAATTAAATATTAATATGCTCAAAAATAACAAAGTCAAAATAAAATTCGGGCTAGTTGAGAATCTGAGGAAGTGGGGGCGAAACGAAAGAGAATAAATAACGAGAAATAAAAAGTAATGTCCACAGCGAAAAAGAAAAGAAAAAATAATTAAAATAAATAAAAACATGTTGCAAAGTTAATTGAGATGTATTATAATTTTAAAATGTAAACGGAGGAAGTAAAGGAAAAAAAAAGGGTGGTGGTCCAAAAAACGACCACCACCCCAGACAAGCCTAAAAAAATGCTGAAACATTTTTTAAGGCTCTAACCATCAAACTAAATAGGTAGTCCAATGGCTGATAACAGCATACACCCCGCCGCGCATCCTGCGCAATACTCCACTACAAAATTTTGTAGTGGTGGTCACGGCTTAATTTTTCGATATTTTCGCAATGGTGCCCTTTGTTGGGGTTGGCGCGTCCAACGCGCTAATGATCCAGCTTATCCATCTGCTCTTCATTGGGGTATCAATGGCAACAAGCAACTTGCTTGTGAAACCTTGCGAATTTTAATGGAAAAATTACCAGCAAATTGGCAAGTTATTCTTCGCCATCCTGTCAGGTTTTCTCCTGAAATTTTCCAATTTGAAATTAAAATAATATTCCCACCACGCACAACTGCTAGGGTTGCGCGTGAAGGGTTGCACGTCGCAGGCATAACAATTTGAAATGGAGAAAATACTAATAGATTTATTTAATAAGCTAGAACGTTACCCTGTTTTAATTGCAATTATTGAGTATAAAAATCATCTTAAAATACCAAGGTGGTTTTTATGCTCAAAAAACGGAGAGCTTTGGAGTTTTTGGGTTTTTACGATGTGGGTACAAAGGAATGTATCAAAAATAGATAAGTGGTTAATTGACCACCAAAAATTTTCAAAAATTATTTTTGTTGTGCTGTACCACACTGCGCCGGTAATTATCGGCATTTTCTCACTTGCCATCATAAAAATGGCATTTTACATAATCGGAGTTAAAAATGTTTAATCAAAGCACATATACACGCCGTATGGCAAAATATGATACGTTCATGAGCATTGAACGCATCAAGGAAATTGCGCCCGCCATTTTCGCGGAAACGCCCCATCAATCACGTTCAGAACGTTATGGATTCGTCCCCACCGAAATTTTGTTAAAAGGAATGGAAACGGAAGGCTTTCTACCCGTTTCTGTCACACAAGCAAGTTCACGCCGTGAAAACGGAGAAACAGCCGCGAAACACTTGATCCGGTTTCGCCACCAAAGCATTCAGCCCGTGCAAGGATTATTTCCAGAAATAATTCTTCTTAATTCCCACGATGGAAGCACTCAATATCACTTGATGACGGGGATCTATCGCCAGATATGCACCAATGGAATGATCGCTGGTGATATTTACGGCGATTGCAAGGTACCGCATAAAGCCGGAGCACTGGATCGCGTTATTGAAGGGAGCTATGAAATCGTGAAAGAAACGCCGCGACTGCTGGACGCAGTAGCGGAAATGCAAGGGACAAATCTATCGACTCAGGAAATTAAAGTGTTTGCCCGCGCCGCGCTTGCGCTCAAATATGAACCAAGCAACAAGGATGAAGCCCCGATCACCATCGATCAGATCAACCAAGCGCGCCGAATTGAGGATAATGGTTCAGATATTTGGAGAACGTTTAACCGCGCTCAGGAAAATTTGATACGTGGTGGTTTGTCAGGGTATAGGAGGGATGAAAACGGACGTCACCGTCGTACTACAACCCGCGAGATTAAAGCCGTAGGCCAAACCGTAAGCATCAATCGCGGTTTGTGGGTACTGGCGGAAGAGATGAAGAAAATTAAAAACGGAGCTATCGATCTAGCAGCATAAAAAAGGCCGCTTGTCGCGGCCCTTTCCCAGGTTGATCGAGTGCAACTAACACTCGATCAGCCTTAACCATAAATAATGAGGTATCAAATCATGGCTTCAAAAAGCCTATCACGTAGCGCATTGCTAACGCAAGCCCGCGCCGCTGGTTATGATGTTGTAAAAATTATCATCCCGCAAGCGTGGCGGAGCCAATTTGTATTTATATATACATCATCAGACAATTACATGTTTGATCGTTCCGAAGTAATGCAAATCCTCGGAGATCAAGCACAGCGAAAAAAGGATAAATGCGACACCAACGACCAACGCGCCGCCGTATTGCTGGATTCGTTATCACATCAAGATGGAGTTACAAAATGAGCATAGCGCCCACCCGAAAGGTGGGCGCGTTTGAGGACGCGCTCATCACCCCGATCCCCGCGACGACAAAACCAGCGACACAAGCAGCAATCACCACAATCAACGCGACAAAACCAGCACAACTGCAGACATTAACGACATCAAGCCAGCCGTCAAATGTTGTATCACTCAATCCTGAATTGCTTATCGCCAAGGCGATTGAGGCAAACGTGCCAGTTGAAGCACTGGAAAGATTGCTTGCCATGCGTGCCGAACTCAAAAAAGAGTTCGCCCGCGAGGCATACAGTCACGCCCTAGCGGAATTTCAAGCCAGCATCCCGCCGATCCCGAAATCGAAAACTGCGAAGGTGCAAAGTAAAATAGGATCGTCCTACGTTTACCACTACGCCGATATTGCCGACATCCAGCGTGCAATAGCGCCGAGAATGCGCGATTGCGGATTATCGGTAACGTTCGATACTTCCCAGAATGGCGACATCTTGAACATAGTTTGTATTGTTCATCACACCAATGGGCACAGCGAGCAAACCACGTTCCCGGTACCCATTGATCGCCAGGCACGGATGAACGACACGCAGAAAGTCGGATCTGCGCTCACCTATGGCCGCCGTTACGCACTTTGCGCCGCCCTTGGCATCGTCACCGCAGAGGATGACGACGACGCACAGCAAGCGCCACAAGCGCCACAAGCGCCAACGCTTGCGGTGGAACATTCGCCTAAAATATCCGAACCACAAAAACGGATGCTTGAGGGCATAATTGGAAAATCAGGATTAAATAGGGAATGGGTAAAAGGACAGATCCTAAAAGTTCATGGAGTTAAACATTTCCAGGATTTAGAAATATCTCAATTTGATGGGTTATTAAATCAAATTGAAAAATGGAAAAACAAAATTGAAATGGCAAATCAACAAAATTTTGGCCAAGGTCAAAATATTGATGCCTGTCCATTCTAATTTCCCATAATCACCACGCGGCAAATGTTTATTTTTGCCGCGTTCCTGGAGAAACACCATGACACAACCAACACTATATACTTTAGCCGCTGAATACCGCGCCGCCGCCGAAACCTTGGCCGATTTAGATATTCCAGAAGAAGCAGTACGCGATACGCTTGAAAGCCTAGCGTATCCATTGGAACAGAAAGCCGCTAACGTGGCAATGTTCGCACGCAATCTTGAAAGTACCGCCGAGGCAATAAAAAACGCAGAAGCAGAAATGGCAGCACGCCGCAGAGCGATTGAAAACCGCGTTGCATCACTGCGCGAATATTTGAAGAAGCAGATGGAATACGCTGGTATTCAAAAAATAGAATCTCCATACTTAAAAATAGCAATAAAAAAGAATCCACATACTGTGATTATTGATTCTGAAACAATAATACCTGTTGAGTTTATGCGTATACCAGATCCGCCGCCACCAATGCCAGACAAGAAAGCAATTTCAACAGCGATTAAGGCAGGAATTAATATTCATGGAGTACATTTGGAACAATCGACAAGGCTCGAAATAAAATAGGGAGCACCAATGGGAGTACAGGGAGCACCGCCATCGGTGCTCCCGATTTTAATGGTTAAATCTTCGCAGGTTCTTGAATTGCGTTTATAGCGTTTCTGGTGGCCGCTGGCGGCGTGGGAATGCTACCCGCTACGGTTACCTACCCAGGAAGCAAAAAAGGCTGTAGAAGGCAATTTTGGAGGAAATTAAAAAACTGACTGAATACAACAAAGAACAGACCTTGCACGCCGATAATATGATCGCCTGCTTTCAAGGCCAATAAAACCACCATTGATTTTTATGGATATCTTTGTAAAATCAGAATCATCGTTCTCATTATTCCCATCGTCGGCAAGTTCATTGAGTCCATTAGATTGCCAATACCACCCAGCCGTTAATCCTGCATATTCAGGATATTCAACGAGCTTTGGATTCAATTCAAAATCAAATCCAAGCGCCTTGCTTGCCGCTCGATAGTTTCCCCGCCCCGTGAGCTGAAAGATACCACGCCCACGATATAGCCATCCGTCACCACTCTCAACATCACCATTACCAAGACGATTTGAATAGACTCTATTCGCTAGTTTCTCTGGATTTCTTGCGTATGGTGTAGCTGATTCTATGGTGGGAAATCTTTTTGGCCACACAATAGATACACGTTCAGCGGTATAGCTTAGATTTTCAACCAATCGGTTTAGCTCAAAACTCTCATGCGCTATTTGTGCAAGGAACGCCGATTCACGCGATGGGGTATTTATACCAAATTTACTCATCACGTTGTTAAGTACGGGCAACCATACTTCAGTATTTGCCCGTGGCATAATGTCAAATAGTTGTTTTTCTGTAATCATAATAGATAAAAAATGGATTAAATTGGAGGAGAATACATTACATCCAAATCGTGACCATTACGACCAGCATCATTTTCAATAGCATATCCGCCAACTATCCTAATCAAAAAATAAATAAACATAGCTTTCCATTTATTCATCCCATCCTCAAGACATAATTTATAAAATAACAAATCAGCTTCCTTCCTGTTGTTAATCGATAGGTAGCCATCACGTATGAATAAATAAAGAGCGTCATGTATTAATGATGGACGCATGAAGTCATTATCATGAAACGGGTATCCTGTTGGGCCATCCCACAGAAAACCCTCATAAATTGTTAATGTACCAGTAGAAGACAAAGAAGCACCACGATAATTTATATCTTTATCAATTAATATATTGATATAAATAGAAAAACTTACCATTAATTGATAAGGCCCGCGTTTAATATACGAAATATTTTTCATGACAAATTTACCTTCAAAATAAATACATTATGAACATATTCTGCGATTTCCAAATTCACCAAAACAATAATGACTTATACTATCGTGGCGTAATGTATTGGCAATCGCATCAACTTTGACAACCTTACCAATACGTGACATTTTGTATGCAAATTTAATTTCTTCCTCAATCCAAATAGAAAAAAATTTTAGTTGATTAACGCCTAAATTAAAACCGCCTACCTGTAAATAACTTTGACGAAGGAACGCGCTATTCCCACCATTTATTCTCAAAACAGAACGATTAAAATATTTTGGAATATTCAATACTATATCACTGATAAATTCCATAGCATCATTAACATAGCATGATAATTCTTGACTTCCTGTTGCGGCTACAACGCCGTCCTTACTTACTGCATCAATTAATGTTCCTAACCAGTTAGATGAATAGAATCTATCAGCATCGGCATTCACAATAATATCTTGACTTACCATTCTGACCAATTTATCTCTAGCGTTTAATTTGCCGCGTGGGCACAAAACAATATTATCAACAAAATCTTTTGCTATTTCACGAGTGCGATCCGTAGAATGGGAATCAGCAAGATAGAACGTAACATCATTAATACCATGTAAATAATTTTGAGATAACAATGAAGACAACGAATGTTCTATAAGATTTTCTTCATTTAACGAGCTAATAATTACAGCCACAGTAGGAGGGTTCATAATCAATAATTCAAATTGATACAGTGCCAAGAATTAGACCAATAATTGCGCCGGCTAAAACGTCAGAGAAATAATGGAGACCTAAAACCAATCTTGATATTGAAACAAGAAAAGTAAAGATAATCATCATCAATGAAAGTTCAGAATGATACGAACTAATGATTATACTAAAAGTGGTGGACAAGAGAACATGGCACGAAGGGAAACTATATTCATCAATCGGTATTGATTCTAATCGAATTCGAGAATCGGCTTGATATGGTCTATCCCTTGCAGTGTACAATTTAAGAAACGTTGATATACCCCATCCAATCATGCCAACAATAACCAAATGCACGATTAACCGATAATCTCCTAATGAAAAGAATACACATCCTAGCGTAACCCAAAAATCAAAATCGCATAATCTGCTAATAGTTACAAATAACCATTTTAACAACTTATATTCTATCGTGTGATTAGCAATTAAACTAATTTCAATATCCATAAACGGTTTAAAATATTTTATCTTTTAGAAACATCTCAAAAGTGCCAACCAGCGACGCACCAACGCCGAGAATCGAAATAGTGTAGCCAGCTATTTGATAAATAACATGGACTTTGGATTCAATCGTAGAAAGCCTACACATTAATAATTCAATATCTTTTTTTACGTCACTAATATTTAGTAATATGTTTTGCATTCTTTCTTCAAACGCTATTATCTTATCAGTTTTATTTTGTTGGTCTCGCTGTTCATTAAGAACGTCAGTTACTTTTCCTTGTAATTGACCGAGCATGTACATGATATTTGATGTATCAATTTTAATTTCAGTTCCATTTTCCATAATATCACCTTAATAATTATATTAATGAATCTAATCGTGTTTTAATTATAGTTATTTCATCATTTATTTTTTTAATCGACGCATCAAATTCAATCTTAGAATTGGTAACGTATGAAGAGATATGATTTACACTATCAATTAAGGATTTAATATCGTTACCAATTTGAAGAAATACTATAGATAAATTGTTTTCCTGCGACATTTTGCTATCCAAGCTATGAAAACTCAAACAAATGAACACCGCGACCCATCACCGCCGCAGCTAATTTTTTACCGTCGGAAGACATCGAAACGCCGACCCAATCATCAACGCTACCAATCGCAGACCATGTAACGCCCACATCAGTAGATCGGTATATCATCCCGCCAAATACGCAAGCCGTAATAATTGACCCACCGGACGATATCGAAACACCTACCCATTCCCGTTGATTTTCACGCGGAACCCACGAAACACCAAAATCTGTGGAAACGTAAATATAATCACCAGCGGATATAGCGACTAACACTTGACCGCTTGAAGATGATGCAACTGGCCCCCAATTATTGATAATTCCCTTCTGTTCAAATGTATTCCCATAATCGGTTGACACATAAATAAAATCATTTTGCCCGCCAGCAAATATCAACTCACCACTTGATGATGATGCAACATCCCATAAATGATTTGCATCCATATTAAATACATCCCAATTTTCACCAGCATCGAAAGAATACGCAACAGGAAAGCCTATAGCAATAGCAAACAATTTTGAACCATCACTTGATATTGAAACGCCGCTTATTTGCCGAACTATTGCTTTTTGCTGCCAACTTGCACCGGAATCTAATGAAATGTAAATTTTACCATCAATAGTACCAGCAATTAACTTTGTACCATCGAAAGATGATGCAATACACCGCCAATCACAAACATCACCACTAACAGACCAACTTAACCCGAAATTATCAGATTTATATATATGCGTATTGGTGCCAAGCACAAATACATCACCATTCCCTGATACCGTTATAGCCCTCCAAAAATCTGCAATATTACTTTTATACGAAGAAAATGGAACTACCATAATCTTTCTTATTTTCTGTTCAGCCGCATTGTAATCAATATTACCAGGCTGATCAGCCGCGATAGAACAATAACCAGTAGAAATAGCTGACAAGATGTTATTATCAACTGTACATATATTTGGTGTAAGTGTTGAATAAAAAATAGGTAAATTAGAGTCAGAAAAAGCACTAAGCGAAAGTGTTCTATTTAATAACATTTTATTATCTTCAAATTCAAAAGTAATAATCTGATCCATCAACTGCGGTGGTTCTCCATTATTTACACCATCCCTAGATAAAATATAATCAGATAGAAAATCATGTTCCCCATCACTAATATCTATATTAGTACAAGCTATATTGCACTCTACAAGAGATAAATCTTGTATAGTTGAAAAAGACACGGTTTTTTCAACTTGAGAAGATAAATCATTAAACTCTAAAGAATGTTCAATAATAAAACTTACAAGATTTAACAAAATACCATAATTGACAACAACATTATTTATTATACTGTTACGCAATGCGACAATAGCATTGTCTACACTCTCAGAGACACGATTGAATAATGAAAAATGTAATTCATTAATAGCGCCAACCAAATTAGATTTATAAATCGTTAATAAACTATCAAGCCTACCATTGCGAGAATTTAATACGTGTATATCATTAGCAATCATTGTTAATAATTGTTGGATTTTGTAATTCATAAATTTTTGCCGATGGTTATATCACCACGCCGTTAATGAAATATAACAGCGTGGTGATATGATTGCTCTATAATTGACCACGCGCAGTTAAATAATCAGAAAGAAAATCATGCTCAGGATTACCAACACCAATATTCACACATGCTTGAGTTTGTTGATTGAGCGTTAATTGTTGCGGCGCATCATAACGAACACGATTGCCGATTGAAGTTAATATTGCATCAACGTTTGGATTATTTGCTAATAATATCTGCAATTCTTGAAGCACGTTATAAACTGATGATGCACCACCTAAAATTTCGTTTCTTAACGCTAATAAGGCATTATTAACAGGAGTAGGAACAGTAGTATTGATAAGAAGATATATTTCATTGATTGCCGCAGCAATGCTTGTTTTTTCAGTTGTACTTAATAAACTCAAATCACCATTATTAGCAATTAGTTTTTTAATATCAGCGCCAATAGCGATTACTAAAGCGGATAAACGCAATTCAAGACTCATACACGTCCCCTAATATTTTTAACCACTCTTTTTTGAAGTATACAAAGATAAGATATCTAAATCGAAATTGTCACACTGTTGGATTTGTTGAAATATATCTGGATTACTTGCAATGATTATTCCTATAATACTAGATAGGTTATTTATACGTTTCTCAAGCGATAACGTAATAGTTGATAATTCGTTAACCTGATTAGATAATTCAATATTTGATAGCATTTTATAATCCACGCCCCCAATTTTGGGGGCGTTAAATTAAGTCAAATATCCATTATTACGCATCCAATTCAGCACAAGAGTTTGGTCATTGACTGTATCAGCCGCCGATAGCATATTCTCAACGTTGAAACTCAAATTAGTCTTTGCCCAATCAATGAATTGAGCCATTGCAGTACTATTTGCTCCGAGCATTGCTTGCGCACGCACAAATTGCTCATGAAGCAGCGATGCTTCATCTCGGGTAGTCAAATACAAAACAGACAGCGACAACGCTTGACCGCTTGTTAGTCCTGACGACTTAAAATTATCATAAGACGCTGTTCTGTTTTTAATCATATCAGCCGCCTTAGATCCATCTGCAAGACTTCCAAGAATATAAGAACAACCCTCAGATAGTGTCAGTGGGTTATTACTTGTAATCTTATTATTGATATTTAACAACTCAAACTCTTCTTGCGTTAAAGACGAAACCGAAATTTCACCTGACGGAACACTTTCACCAACATCATTAGACGCAACAACATAATAATTATAAGTTTTTGATGTTGCTGACGAAGGAATAGTATCAGTAAAGTTTGTTACATTCTTATACATAAGAACAGCAGCCTTCGGATCAATCACAACGCCATCAGTACCGCCTACCGAATTAAAACTATTTGACCCCGGATCTTTACGATACACTACATACGACGTAGCGCGCTTATCGTCAGAATTGCCAGTCCATTTCAATGCTATCTCGGTCATCGACATTACCTTTGCACTTAACCGAGATGGTGTAATTGGAAGTTGCCCCGTATAATCTATTACAGGCTTATAACCGATAGTAAATGCACTTGTGCCAAGTTCATTCGAAGCAAACGCAATCTGCGTATTACTTATAGAGGATACAAATTGATTCAAAGTAAACTGACCATTACCAAGCAGCCGCCAGGCGGCATCGCTTTCGTTCATTATCTCCACTTTCCATGAACGAATATTACGCCGTACATAAGATATTGGTGCAGCCGTTAAGACAATACCAGTTACATCAATATTTCCACCCTTGAAAACTACTTCAACCCATCCGTTATTGGACGGATCGGAAACGAAACGCGGAGAAACTAAAGGCGATTCCGTTACAATTTCAGAACCTAATGAACCATAACAGTTAATCACAGGCAAAACAGCACCATTAAACAATGGTTTAATAGCTTTCAATGGAGCTGTACCACCAAAAACAAATTGCTTATCCGCACCATTCCCTGAATCATTCCAGGAGTTCGCTGATATCCTCAAAAACGTATATCCAGCGCGTTTTGTCGCTATGTCAGATCGAACTGTAGAATCTAAATTCCCAGTATCTTGAACCTCAACCAAATCCATAAACGTTGCCATAACTACCTCGTATTATCTGAATTGAAATATTGAATTGATAAAATATCAATCAAGAAATACTAACAACCAAAAACAATAATGCAAATTTTATCCTTTACCCAAATGGGATATATTAAGAATATATATATAATTTTTATAGCTACAAATTTTGTAGAAAAAAAATATTGAAGAACAACATATTACAAAGCAACGTAAAAAAGTTAATATCTATTTTAGGGAAGAGATGCAATCTATTTTAGGGAACTCGTCAAATCGAACTACAACCAAAGTCATTGCATATATAGTATGAACGGCGCTACACCGTGTGATTGTGGTAATACATCAAAATAATTGATGAATAACAGCTCTTGTAGCTAAATTTTGCAAGAAACTTTGCAAGAAATTTTGCAGAAAATTTTGCAAAAAACTTTTTGAAAAAAGTTACAAAAATTTGCAAAATTTTTTACAAAAATTTGAGAACAATTCGTTGATTTTCGATGATAACCGCTACGATTCGCCGTGGTTAAAAATTTTTGCGCTTTCAGTAGCGCAGGCGGAAGCATCAGGAACGACTTGACATGATGATGAGTACAAATTTTTCAAACTATTTTTGGGAACTCGACACGATTCAAAATTTGAAAAAGGGAACTCGAAGTGATTTAGAAAACTGAAAAAGGGAACTCGAAGTGATTTTTTATATTCATACAAGTCATATTCCATCCCAAACGAGATATATGACATTTTGCAGATTCACAAATCTCGCTGGCGCTGCCAACCGCGAATCGCGTCACCGGCACCGCACGCATTCACGCCACAAGCCGCCCATCGGCACCAGTCACCGAGGCATCGGCAATCGTTATGCACTCTCGCCTACAAAAACGCCCTGCAC
>CAUYTW010000334.1 GCA_963575715.1 Gammaproteobacteria bacterium
ATAATTACGCGGGGTGGCGATTAAAAACTGGATGTAATCGTGTGCACTGCATTTCAGAGGATTCATTGTTGCATTTTAACGCAATTGTTTGTCAACTGCGTAACTCCTAAAAATTAACGTTCAACCGGGAAAAACTCCCGTGGATAAATAGCGATCACCACGGTCGCAAGCAATGGCGACAATTACTGAATTTTGTACTGTCAACGCCAGGTGTAAAGCAGCAGCGCAGGCACCACCCGAAGAGATGCCCACGAAGATCCCTTCACGAGCTGCGAGTTGACGGGTAGTTTCTTCCGCTGCCGACTGGCTTATATCAATGATGCGATCCACGCGGGTCGGATCGTAGATACGCGGCAAATATTCCGAGGGCCAGCGGCGAATGCCCGGGATCTGAGAGCCATCGGCGGGCTGGACTCCAACAATCTGGATGGCGGGGTTGCGTTCTTTGAGGTAACGTGAGGTTCCCATGATGGTTCCGGTAGTACCCATGCTGCTCACGAAGTGGGTAATGGTTCCCTTCGTATCACGCCAAATTTCTGGCCCGGTCGTTTCATAGTGCGCTAATGGGTTATCTGGGTTAGAGAACTGGTCAAGAAGCCTGCCTTTTCCCTGAGCAGCCAGCAACCGTGCCAGATCAATAGCCGCCTCCATGCCACCCGCCTGGGGAGTAAGAAGAATTTTGGCACCAAAAGCCCGCATTACCGCCCGACGTTCGACACTCATGTGCTCGGGCATGACGAGGACCATTTGATAACCCCGCATAGTCGCCGCCATGGCCAATGCGATACCAGTATTTCCACTCGTAGGCTCAATGAGGATGTCTCCAGGCTGGATCTCACCGCGCTCCTCAGCGCGCCGAATCATCGACAATGCAGGTCGATCCTTAACGGAGCCTGCCGGATTATGTCCTTCCAGTTTGAGTAGAATACAATTGGAAGTTTCCTCTGGTAAGCGATATAACTGTACCAAGGGTGTGTTGCCAACGATTTTTTCGATACTAGTAAAATTCATAAATACTCGGCGTGGAAACATTTCGATCCTAAAGGGTCGAAGGAAGAAAAAGCGGCCTTTGGTTTTGGAACCAACGACTTAGTCTAAATTAGATGCCGGTCTTTCCCGACTGCCAGCCCTTACGCTGCCCAAGTGACGAAAGCTTTTCGGCTTCGCTCCACCTCGCCAATGTTGCAACGCAGTTTTAGTTCTTGCGAACCTTGCGACAAACTGTTTCGTTCCAACCATGGATTATCTGCATTTGCCGCTTTCAGAGCTACAAGCTGAGAAAGCGTTCGTAGGTCAGTCTTGTACTTCGTTGCAAAATAGCCACGATACTTTGTTGTTTAGGCTAGTCAAACTGGGACTTATGAGTTTTACCTCACAGAGCCACTCTATAATCCCGTAGGCTCAATGGGTTCTTGACGATTGACCTGAATTGCGCGAGAAGCCTCGGCATTTATGCCGGGGAGGGATAGCGCATCGCGCAAAACCAAATCCCGTTTTCAATGTGTCTGCTGTGGACATGTTGCGAATGCGGATAAAAACGCGGCGATACAATATCGCTGCAAGGGCTAATGTCAATTAGCCTATCGTGGCGCACGATGACGACAAGGGACCGTCCGAGTGCAGCTGCAAGCACCGTCCTTTTGGGCGGGGTAATTGATTCTTAACAGATATTTTTTTATTTCAGAGGCCATTGGAAATGAATTTCAGATTGGCGTCAACTTACGCGCTGATAACCTGCGTATGGCTCACGGGCTGCAACTATTCATCATCCGAAGTTAGTTATACGAATGACATACGCCCTATCCTCATTGCGTATTGTCTGGAATGTCATAACTCCAATCCTCCAGGTAAGGGTTTTTCCACGAATTTATTCAGTGTTGAAAACTATAACTCATTAATGCGTGGAACCAAATATGGTGTCGTGATTATTCCAGGAAATCCCGCCAGTAGTACCCTTATCCGCGCCGTTGAAGGTAAGGTCCACGAACGACTGAGAATGCCTTACCGTCTAGGTCCATTACCTCAACGGGATGCAACTCTCATCCATCAATGGGTGGCGCAAGGCGCTCAATATAATTAACCCAAATTGCTACTTATTATGGTAGATAATCAAATATCCCCTCTCCCTTTGGGAGAGGAGTTGGAGTGAGGGACTTTTGACTAATTTTTGACGTTGGTGCATGAACCTGTAAAAAGTGATAGACTAGGGACTGTTAATACTAAAATAGTAATGATTACCGGCATGTTTCAGAAGTGTATTCATGCTGTCACTGCTGCTGGCTTCGAATTGAAAGTTTTTCTGTTTGTTCTAGCTCACAGTTTTCAATTCACAGCATAATTTTTATCCGAGTTACCATCGTATGCTTTTCATTCCACTATGAGTATTTTGGCAGAAACTTTCGTAAGCACGGATAGGTGGCAACTTGGGTTATATTATGATAATCATTTCTTCCATCTTCTTTACTCCAAGAGTAGTTAGTCGTTGGTGTCGATGAAATTATACAAGGCTGCTACCTTGCTGTAATTTGATAACTATGGATAGGTAGCAACTTGGGTTAGATATGTTCAATTAGTGTTAACAGGCCCTAGATAATCACGTAAGTAGCTACAAAGAGTATGAGGAGAAATGCCAGTCAAACGGAAAATCTCTTTATGTGGCACTCCATTACTTTTTAACCATAACGCTTCCATTTTTTTCTGAACATGAGGATGTGGATGATGGTAACGCTCGTAATTCAGCGCTTGTTTTTCTTCGATGGTGAATTCTATCGAAATCATTGTGTTTTTCCTATGACGTAAAATTGCAGTTCATGCCCGCGTTGAGTATAATTGAAAAACACATTTATTGTTAAGCCAGCCAAGGGGGAAGTAAATGAGCAAGGCGTGGGTAGGTCGTTGTGGATGTCGGTCGTTGGTAGTCGGTACATTTTTTTTTGGATTGTTGCGAGGGGTAGATGGATGGGCAGCGGATATTCAGTGGCGCAATGAACCTTTTGAACGGCAAGTGGTCGAGGAAGACTTGCGAGATGTTTTGAGCCGCTTGTTACGTCAAAATAATCCGGCCATGGTGCTGGTTTTCAAGCCGGGAATAATCGGAAAGGTTACCACTGATTTCAAATCCATGAATATTCCTTTGCAAGGCGCGTTCAATAAGCTCATGGAAGAAAATTTATTGTCTTATTCCTTTGATGAAAAAGATAATAAATTAACTATTTTTCCGACTGTCGTTAGCAAACGAGTTTTGATTCCGTTGAATTACATGTCTCCAGGCGAAGTTAAAGCGGCGTTGGGTCGTTTTCGACTACTCGATAAGGATGTTTCAGTGATATTGGACGACAAGACTAATGCCTTGCTGCTGAATGGCACTTCTCAGATTGTGTCCGAGATTGAAGGCACTATTGCAAAGCTAGAAGCTGGTGCCGCTGAAAGACACAAGAACGCAGAAAATATGAGCAAAATACGCGAAAGTGAGGCAAAATTGCGTGAAAGCGAAGCTAAAATGCGTGAGAGTGATTCTAAACTACGCGAGCAAGCAGTATTCATGCGTGAGCGTGAGCTGCGCGTGAAGTGCGCCGAAGAACAGGCGGCGGCATTAATGTCGCGGCAGGTGGAAGTAATTCCGGTTCGTTATGCCAGTGTTGGCAACACCACCCTTTCCTTCCAGGGTAAGGATGTTAGCGTACCCGGTATCGACGTAAGCCTACGCTCTTTGCTAGAAGATCCTACGGAAAAGAAACATCCGTCTAACAAGGACAGTAAAACTCAAATTGTGCTGTCCTCCGCTGAATCGTCATCTATTACCGCTGATGCTGTCAATAATAATCACCAGATGCCCTGTGGTAACATCAAACCCGTTATATCTATCGATCTGCGGACTAATTCTGTAGTGATTCAAGCGCCTCCTGATGTCATTGCTGATGTGAAAAAAATGATCAAGGCATTGGATAAACCCATGCCATTAATCGACCTGGAGGTAATGATTGTTCAGGCTGAATCGGGGACAAGTCGCAATCTTGGCGTGCAGTGGGGTGCCGCGACTTCCGAAAGTAATGGAACTGCAATTGGTGTCAGCACCGGCGGGGGAGCGGGAGCGTTAGCGGCAGGAGCTGCGGCGAATATCGCGGCGTTTAATGGAACGCCGATGAGTCGAGGGTCAACGGGAATTATTGACAAAGATGGGAACGTAATATCAAAAAGCAACACATCCTCGGGACCGGGTTATTCCAATTCCTCGCAGTATACCGCCCAAACGAGCACGGGAACGACGGGGACTTCTACTATTGGCTATACGGTTCAAAATACATCCAGCATCACTCCCATCGCTGATCCCATTACTCTTTTACCGTTAGTGGGTGGTCCAGGGAATGGATTGCTTTCTTATATTTTCCAAGGCAGTCGGGTCGCATTGGCGGCACAAATTAATGCGCTCAAGGAACAGGGCAAAGGGCAGATCTTGGCCTCGCCCCATGTGGTTACGTTGAATAATGTCCTCGCCAAAGTTACTAGCAAGCGCAAGGTCAGTATTCCTATCACTACCGGTGACGGCACGCGATCCGATATCAAATCGATTGATGCTGGATTGGAAATGCAAATTACTCCAAGCCTGATTATCGAAGATTCGCCGGGATCAAAAAATATGGTTCGGTTGAATATCAACGCCAAGAATTCCTCTTTTACCGCAGTTATGGAGACGGATGAAAAAGAGGTGCAGACCAATGTTGTCATTCCCGAAGGGAATACTTTTATTCTGGGTGGTTTATTTCAAGATGTTCGTAACGAAACCGAAAGTGGCGTAGCGGGATTAATGAATCTTCCGGTGGTGGGTGGATTGTTTCGTTCCAAGAGTTCCAATCTGACACGGGCGGAGACTATTTTCTTCATTACGCCAAAGCTGGTTGACCATAAGACCATGACCGCCCACGATGTTGGCGCGCGTGATTATATGTACCACCAGAAAGCCAGCCTGGAAGAAGATCGTCGGTCACTTCAATCGCATTCAGGTCGTACCCGTCGAGTGGTGGAGGACGAATGAAATGGAGCGCCTGTTGATTGCTGTGAATTGGACATTGGGTACCATTTTTTTGTTTAGCGGGTGGGGTTGGCCATTTCTTATTAATATAACTTATATAATACCCACTAAAATGACCGTAGAGAGAACTATCGAAGAATTGGCCAAGGCCGAGCAGGAACTAAATACTTTGAAACGTCCGTTTGCACTGTTTAGTAATTCATCCCTTCCGGTTGAATTATCCTCGAAGGTATCGTTGCCATCGGAGAATGACTATTATTATGATGCCTTTATCAGGAATGGTGTTTTGGTTTTGCGGGCATACTCCCAACCCAGCAAGATTCAAAAAAGCCTTTTTGCCATCAGACCAGGGCTTTATGAATATTGGATGGATCAGGCTGGTGCTCTTAGCGATGGTAAAAAATGGATTGCGTTATCCGAGCGTAGTATGTAACTTATCCCATTGATATACTATAGGTATATCATCGGAGACACTGATGATAAATGTGAATAAATTCACGATAACAGTGGTATTAGCATTTCTCGCGGCATGTGCGCAAAAAGGCGTTCACGAGGAAAGCGAGGTTGGGGCGACGCAAGAGCCGATTACCTCACCGGAGCCATTGGATGCAACGGAAATGCCATCCGCTAATGGACCAATTTGGAAGGTTGGCGATACCTGGCGGTATAGCGATGGTTATGAATTGAAAGTATCCTTGACGCGCGGCGAAGAAACGACTTTTCAGCGCGTGGATATTCTTGACGATTGGCTGGTGCGTCGGGGATTATTCAAGGTGCGTTCAAAGCAGGGAGATATTTATCGGGAAGTTGTGTATCGTACCAAGGATCCGGAGGATTTGTTTCCTCTTTCCATCGGTAGGCAGGTGGTCTTTTCTGAGGAATACATGCGTGGCGGTGACTTGATCCGGCGTAATACCTCATGGACCGTGGAGGGAAGGGAAACAATTCAAGTACCAGCGGGAACCTTTAACTGCTGGGTGTTAGTAATGCGTACTCGTGGCATTCAAAGCGACTGGACGGGAATGGAGCGTTGGTGGTATAGCCCCGAAGTCAAACACTATATTCGCCTGGAATATCGGTATGGAACCGAACCAGCCGGAGCGCGGGTACTCATGAATTATACCCTTGTTAAATAATTGTTGACTATCACGATGCAACTTTAATTTTTAATTATTCATTTCATTTATTTAACTTTAATCCTATTTTTAGGAGGCGTTATGCAGTTATCATCCATGCGTATTTGCAAGAATCAGGGTTTTACCCTCGTTGAATTGATGGTAGTTATCGCCATTATTGGTATTTTGGCCGCAGTTGGAATACCAAAATTGATTAACTATGTAAAAACGGCCGAAACGGAAGAGGCCATCGAGATGGCAGGTAGAATTAACAAAGCATTAGTTGGGTATATAGGATCAAGGTCAGGTGGAATAACTACTTTAATTGCAAAAATAAACGAATATCCAGATTTAACGACGACTGATACTACAAACAAGTTGTATAAATTAATTCCAACGTTGTCTATTCCTCCAGGCTCAAGATTTGGTAAATATACCGTGAGCGCTACCGCTTCAACCACTAATGAGTTGCGAGCATGTATTAAAGCAATTCCAAATGCTAATGAAGATGCATGGGTGCTATTTTCAAGTGCAGATACCGGTATAACAGAAGGTTGGGAAAATTTTATTAATAGAGAAAAGTATCTAAATATAGATGCGACCCTTGCGCCGGCTGGTGCTTGTACAGCGGATGGTACGGTACAATGATGTGCCTTGATTTACTGATTTATTATAGATAAGCGAGATTATGGCGTACAGCGATTTCAAGACATTAGGACAGATAAATAAGGAATTGGGAATCGTCATCCAAGGAAAAGATGAGCTTTACAGCCATATTGAGCCAGTCGTTTTAACACAATGGTTTCGTGAGACGATGCGGATTGCTTATATAAAGGCGATTCGCATCAATACGGAAAGTTCACGACAAGCATTAATTGTCGATCCAGTGTTAATGGAATTAACCCAGCATGTAAAAATAAGTTTTTTCCTGGAAAACGCATTTAATGTGGACATCAACAAGGGACTCACGGGAAATCCAGATGGTGTTATCAGCAAGAGTGAAAATCAATTTTATATTACCTCGCCTATTATCGTCTTGGTTGAAGCCAAAAAATCAGATTTAGGCAGCGGTTTAGCGCAGTGCATTGCTGAAATGGAAGCAGCGCGAATTTTTAACGAACAGCAAGATAATTCCATTTCCCTAATTCATGGAGTCGTGACCGACGGTGTGCTGTGGCAGTTTTTATCACTTCAAGATAATGTTGCCACTATTGATAGTGCTCTTTATCATTTTGGTGATGGAAGTAAAATTGTCGGAGTGCTGAAATTTTTCGTGGAAAATAGTTAACACTTAGGCAAATAGATGTAACTGAAAATTGTGTAGCGCAGCCTTTTAATCACTTTTATTCAAAAATTGGGTTTGTTCATGTGCGATACCTGCGGATGCGACGTAACTCCCGCCAATCATGATCACACTGCGGTAACCGTGCTCAAGGGGTTACTCAGTGCTAATGACCATCAAGCTGCTCACAATCGTGCGCATTTCGACGCTGCTAAGGTATTCACCATTAATTTGATGTCTTCCCCAGGGGCGGGAAAGACCGCCTTACTGGAGGCCACCATCGAGGTACTGGTGGGGGAGTTGAAGATAGCGGTTATTGAAGGTGATCTGGAGACTGAAAACGACGCGGCACGCATTCGTGCTAAGGGAGTTCCCGCTCATCAGATCACGACCGGCTCTGCCTGTCATCTTGACGCCCACATGATTCATGATGCCCTTCATGTTCTGCCCATTGCGGGCGTGGACGTGCTGTTCATTGAAAATATTGGCAATTTAGTTTGTCCAGCAAGTTTTGACCTCGGGCATCATCGTAACGTCGTTCTGCTCTCTGTCACTGAAGGCGATGATAAACCCGCTAAGTATCCCGTGATATTCCGCGCTGCCGATTTAGTGCTCATCACTAAATCTGATCTTTTGCCGGTGCTGGATGATTTCGACCCCGCCCGTGCGCAAGGCTACTTGCGTCGCTTGGCGAACCCTGCGCCTGTCATTATCCTTTCTGCTCGTAAGGATAAAAATTTCAAAGCATGGATCGATTGGTTGCGACGTGAGGTGACGGCCTATCGTGCGGTTCTTTCTTCTCCATCTGCTCAAACGCACATTCATCATCACGATCATCCCTGAACGAAACTCATGGTGATGACCGCGAGAGACTGGCTGGGGCGTATCCATGCGCTCCCCGAGACAAGCACTGTGCGGGTCTTGAACGTGTGCGGTGGTCATGAACGTATCATCAGCATGGCCGGTCTACGTGCCGCTTTACCACCTTGGGTTGAACTTATCCCCGGTCCAGGCTGTCCGGTCTGTATCTGTCCCGAGGAGGATATCCACGCTGCCATTCAGATTGCGTTGAAAGAGCAGGTCATTCTGGTTGCTTTCGGCGATATGTTGCGCGTACCGGTCAATGTCCCCAAGGGCGAGCTTCGTTCTCTGGAACAAGCCAAGGCTGCCGGTGCCGATGTGCGCCCCGTCGCTTCGCCGCTTGATGCGGTGACTATTGCGCGGGCGGTGCCAGATCGATTGGTAGTATTTTTTGCAGCAGGCTTTGAGACTACCATGGCACCTGTTGCGGCGATGATTGCTCAGGGATTGCCGAACAATTTTCATTTATTACTTTCTGGTCGTCGTACCTGGCCAGCGGTGGCAATGTTGTTGAACGCCGGCATTGCCAACTTTCAAGCCTTGATCGCGCCTGGTCATGTCTCGACGGTAATGGGACCGGAAGAATGGAATTTCGTAGCGGAGCAACATTGCATTCCGGTGGCGGTGGCTGGCTTCACGCCAACTACTCTGCTTGCTGCGTTATATTCTGTTTTGCGTCAAAATCTGGAACGACGGTTTTTTTTAGATAATTGCTACCCTGAGGTGGTACGTCCCGGCGGTAATCTCGTCGCTCGTCGGTTGCTGGATAATATCCTAGAGGTGGTCGCAGCACCGTGGCGTGGTATAGGCATTATTCCCGACTCGGGTTATGCTTTGCGTCATGAACATACCATTCATGATGCCCGCCGCGTCTTTCCCGTCGAGTGTGACGTGCGGATGCGACGCGGTGCTGACCTGATGCCTCCTGGGTGTGATTGCGCCGAGGTGGTGCTTGGTCGTCGAATTCCTAGTTCTTGCCGCCTTTACGGGACGGCTTGTTCTCCGCGTAATCCGGTCGGCCCATGTATGGTCTCCGAGGAAGGAGCATGTCGCGTTTGGTGGGCGAGTGGGCTTAGAATGCCACAGTTAAACGTTAGATATTAATTATCAAGGATCTCTAGACCCTTCGGGAGTGAGGGTCTTGTGAGGCCCGCTACCTCACCACGGCTAAAAGCCGTAGTGGTGCTCTCGTGGGCATCTGGTGATTGCTAAATTTTTAGGTTTCATGCTATACGTCAACCGAAGGTAGGGTTGTTTCAGGGGGCGGCACGGCGATGATCGTAGCATGTGGAGGTATCAAGGGCGGGGTGGGCAAAACCACCATCGCGGTACATCTTGCAGTCCTAGCCGCGATGGCTGGACGCGAGGTATTACTCATTGATGGCGATAGTCAGGGAAGTGCGTCCGACTTTACCGCCATCCGTCGCGAGGCGCGTGGAGGAGACACTGGTTATACTAATGTCCAACTTTCTGGAGCGGCCATTCGCGCTGAGGGTATGCGTCTTGCTCCTAAATATGATGAGGTAATCATTGATGTTGGTGGGCGTGATAGCGCCGGTCAACGTGCCGCGCTTGCTATGTCTGACGTGGTAGTTCTACCTTTTCTGCCGGGATCGTTCGACATTTGGGGATTGGAAAAAACCATTACCCTTCTTGAGGAGGTGCGCGCTTACAATGACCATCTCCGGGCGCTCGCCTTGCTTAATCGCGCTGATCCGTCCAACAAGGATAATCTCGCTGCGCTCGACACCGTGGATGACATTGGTAGTCTCCATGTTTTAGAGTCCCGTATCGGCAACCGTAAAGCCTTTCGCGCCGCTACCGGGCAAGGATTGATTGTGACTGAACTGAGACCTCGTGATGACAAGGCGGTCGCTGAAATTAATCAACTTTTCTTAGAAATTTTTCCCGAAATCCATGCTGTGGAATCGTTGTAAATTATTACACTACGAAAACTAGGGATTTTAATTGAATAAAACTTGGTTTATCAGCCTAAGTCCAGGAAATCGTGTGAGGGTTGAAAGGCTCTCCGTAACTATGCCCTTACGGGTTGGCAGCCAGGAAAGACTGGCAACTTTTCAAATTCAACTTCAAAAAAACAGGAGGACGGCGCTTCATCCCCATGGCTAAATCCAGGGGTTTCCGCGCCGAATTTGGATGACGAATAGTCAACCCCGTGCGTCACGACCTTCGGCGATCCGACGCAGACCCCAACCAACCCAATCTGTCGATGAATTTATTCAAGCCGGAACCAATAGCGATGGCCCAGTGACGGAGAAATCCCCGGCTTCCCCGGCTCATTCTCCGTTGGAGTCTCCTCATGTGGTCCGCACCGTTCATGAAACGCCTGTTTCTCCCCATTCAGCCGGAGACGGAAAAACCTATTTTGCGTTATTTTTAGGTGTGTGCGCCTTGGGTGTGGGATTATTTAATTTGTATCATTCCTGGGAGCCTCTCGTACATGAAACACAACGGGTTGTTCATTTAGAAGCACCTCCCGTCCACTCTGAGGTAGGTACTCTTTCAGCGCCTCCAATCACTAATAATGAAAATTCCACTACCGCGCAAGCGCCAATGGTAATTCAAGGAGTGCAATGGCTGGCGATTACCGATCTTCAGTTCGCACGTCATGACTTATTGCTGGGATTGAATACCTCGGCACGGGATTCACTAATTTTGGCCAAGGTTCACCTTGGTTTATTAGGAGAACCCTTCGCCGCCGAAACTACTGCGTTGGATCGCATTATTTCTCGGTTGAAAAGCACACCGGTCTTGTCACTCGGTCAACTTGATCACGATATTGAAACTCTCAAGGAAACTTGGCTACAGGTAATCTTTTCTTCCGCCAAAGGCAAGGGATTATTAGGTTGGCTTTCCTCCAGTCACTCTTCTCTCCAGGAAGAGGGACGCGAGGAATTGGAAACTACGGATGCAGGTCGCCATCTCACTGCACGGCTAGACCGTCTCAAATGGTTAGCGCTCTGGGGTGATGAGTCAGGATTTCGTCAAGCAAGCATTACTCTGGAAACTTTTCTAGGGCCGCAATTCCTGGATAGTTCCGAGGCCAAATCTTGGTTGCTTTGGCTGCGCGGATTGCAAAGAATTCCATTGCGACATGATGTAACGGAACTTAACGCGCTTATCGTGCGTTTATCACGGTTGGAATTGCCACCCTAGTTTGATTGTTGCTTTCATGACACATGCTAACTTTTTAGAAACAACTTGTTTTTCTTATAATTACGAGCATTGTGCGTAATCGCAACGTTATGTATAATAATATATACTCGTTTGCAACAAACTTTTTAAGTAAAACCTTAACTTTTAGGAGTAATCATTATGAGCAATTTGTCAAAAATTATCCGTTATGTAGCCATTCCTACATTATGTTTAGGCTTAGGAGGAATAGCGAATTCAGCACCTCTTGACGATAGGGGATATGTTTTCGATACTCAAGGAGAAGTTGTTAAAGATAACTATGGTGATTGTGTGCGAAGCACTTTTCCTCAAAGTGAAGTTCCAGATGCGTGCGGTGGGGAAAAGAAAAAAGTTGAGCCTAAGCCACCTGCAAGAGTCGAGCGTGCGGCACCTCCTCCTGCACCTCATGTAGAGAAGACTTCGTTAGAAGCGAAGGCTCTCTTTGCCACCAACAAATTTGTCCTGAAGCCTGCTGGTAAAGCTTCTCTCGATAAACTCGCACGAGAGATTAAGAGCATCTCTGGTGTTCATGAAATCCATGTAATCGGCCATACCGATAGCAAGGGATCCGCTGCTTATAATCAACGTCTCTCTGAGCAGCGTGCAAGAACTGTGAAGGACTATCTACATTTCAAGGGTTTAAGAAATATCACCGCCGAAGGTCGTGGGCTAAGAGAGCCAGTGGCCAGCAACGCTACCGAGTCTGGCCGTGCCCAAAATCGCCGTGTCGAAGTTGAGGTGGTGGTTGAATAACGCTAAATAACTAATGTTGGAGCCAGACTCTAGTCTTAATAGAATGTGCTTAAATATGCCGATATATGTGTATAGAGTACATATCAGGCGAATTGATTTTTAGGCATAATTGTTTATCATGGAAACACGGATAAGTTATCCGTAGCGCGAAGGTTTCGCGTACCATCGAGTACGACCACATTGGATCGCAAAGTCGTTCTGTCCAAGGATGATCAACAGAATAGCTTTTACGGTAATCCGGGTTCCAATGCTCAGTAAATACACGATGTTGCTGGCAAATAGGCCAGCCTCCGGTTGAGACTGCCCAACCAGGACTCCAGTTGCAAGTCTTTTAGACTTATCAACGGAGAGCGAATTATCTTTAATGAGCGTCAACACTTATGCGCACATTTTATGAAGCAGTTAATTACCCCTTGATTTTACGGAATCGAGGGGAATTAAATCCATCTAAAATTGAATACTACAATTTAATTTAGATAGCGATTCATCCCCGCAACGTTTCGTAATTACTGGGGTTTTCTCGTAAAGGATTTATAATCAGGTCTTTTCCTTATTCACGCCCGCTGGGTTCTCCCGTAGAACCGGCGGGCGTACTTTTTTGTCGTCACTCGAATTGTGCCAGAAGCCCCTACATTTATGCCGGGGAGGGATAGCGCACCGCGCAAAGCGCGGTCAGACACCAGGGCAATCGCGCTATGTTGCAGGCTTCATAAAGATTAATTTGAACCGGTAATTGTCGTTGAGCGAGGCCCGGAGTTTGCGCAGGCGGAGGCTGTCTTTGGAGGCGCAGTTGTGGCAAAGACGTTCGAGGCCATGCGCCGCACCAGAGCTAAGTTCTGCGCCGAAAAATTTTTCCGTGCCCGGTTGGCATCCTCACCAAATTGCACGTCCAGCACACAGTGTTGGCAGTTTTCGATGGCCCAATGCCTCCGCACGACCTCTGCAAAACGCTCCAAGTCCATCACCGTACTCAGATAATAGCGATGCTCGGTAGTGGTCTGCCCGCTGACGATGCGCGTCGATTCCACGCGACCCACCGCCCGCAGCCCCATCCACTCCGCCTTCTGGTCCAACCACTCCAGGTTATCGCTGAGGACATAACGGCGGAGTTCGATGCGTCCGTACTCTTTTTCAACGGTTTCGTGGACCACCAACAGCCCTTATCGGCCTCCGTATCCAGCCATAGGCTGACGTCCCCGCCCAGTTGGGGATGGTTATCCTTGAGCGCCAACACATCAAAGCAGCGATGAGATGTGTCATAGCATTAAAAATTGAACGATGTTTTGGAAGACGGAGAGATGAATACTCCTTAATATGCCCAATAATCGTCTCAACCATATTTCTTCCATTGAGACGAGATTTATTCAGTATAGACATTGGTAAAGATTTCATATTTTTCCTTACTCGAGTCATAAGAACCAGACCGCGCTTAAGCAAATCCTCAGCGAGTTCTTTTCCGACATATCCTTTGTCCCCAAATAATTTACCAACCAAATCCTTAGTCAATTCACGAACCGGGATCCTGTCATCGACATTTCACGGTGTAATCTTCACAGCAATAATTTCATTCAGGTCATTGAAGACTATATGAAGTTTAAAACCGAAAAACCATCCCATGCTGGTTTTTCCACGCGTAGCAAGATTACGGAACACTTTGTGCCGGTGAATTCGGTGATTATCACAGACAGTTAACTTTGTACTGTCAATATAGTAACATACTGTTTTATTTCCAAATTTATTGGCAAGGAACATTGTTAAAGGCATCCATGCTCTATTTATTAAAACAATAAACCGTGCGTAAGAAGGCGCTTTTGGAAAATCATTACGGAATAATTTAATAATTATTCCTTCATAAAAAATTTTAAAATGTTTAAAACCAGATATATGGTATAATACTAATACTGTCATGATATCACTTTTAACGAGACCACATTCCGGACTACCTGATGCTGAATATTCAGCATCTGTTAATAATAACGTTTTAATTTGTGAATCTATTGGCATTACAAAAATCATCGAAATTTTTTAAATAATTTAACATTATATTTCTCCTAATAAAAATTTATTTTAATAAAAACCCATAACTCAGGTTATATAGCGAATAGAGAGGCAATACATGACCACATCAAGCCCCAAAAAAATACGAGAAACCTTATTGGTAATCGAGGGAAATGCGGATATTTTTAATGTTATAAATCATTTATTGAGTAATGATTATGATGTTAGAAACGCTAACAGTGGGGAAAAGGGCTTGCATCTGGCAATTGATGAACCGCATCCGGCGTTAATCCTGCTCGATATTTCATTACCTGATCTGGACGGTCACGCGGTTTGTCGCCAGCTTAAGGGCCATGCAGCCACTCGTGATATCCCGGTGATCTTTCTCAGCACACAGCACGATGAAGCCAATGAAGAAGCGGGGTTTGCACTGGGTGCCGTTGACTACATCACCAAGCCGATTAGCGGCCCGATATTGCGGGCACGCGTTAAAACCCACATCGGCACCAAACGTAATACTGATTTCATTCGGGATAAAAACATCTTTTTGGTCGGCGAGGTGACCAAACGCGCCAAAGAACTCGAATTTATCCAGGATGCGACGATTCTCGCCCTGGCCTCGCTGGCCGAAACCCGTGACAACGAGACCGGCAATCATATCCGTCGCACCCAACACTATGTGCGGGTTTTAGCCGAACGCCTCCAACGTCATCCCCGCTTTTCATTGATGCTAACGCGCACCAACATTGAACTGATCCACAAATCAGCCCCACTGCACGACATCGGTAAAATCGGCATTCCCGACGCTATTCTGCTCAAACCCGGACGACTCACCGCCGCCGAATTTGAGGTAATGAAGAGTCACCCGGCCATCGGCAAGGAAGCTCTCGAACTTGCCGAACGGCAGATGGGGCGGAGTGTGCCGTTTCTCGCCTTTGCCAAGGAAATCGCTTACGGACACCAAGAGCGGTGGGATGGCGGCGGTTACCCGCAGGGAGTATCCGGAGACCGCATTCCGATCTCGGCCCGACTCATGGCCGTCGCGGACGTGTACGATGCACTAATCAGCCAGCGTGTCTATAAACCCGCTATGCGGCACGAGCAAGCCATCGCTATCATTGCCTCCGGGCGGGGAACGCATTTTGACCCGGACATTGTCGATGCCTTTCTCGCAATCGAGGAACAGGTACGCAAGATTGCCAAGCAATTCGTCGATGTCCCACCGGAAGCCATTGAACCTGATGGTAGGGAATAATCCATCCTGATCGACCCTCTCCCCAACTTATCCCTTGATAATGTGTCAATCACCCCGCGCTAAAGGGCGGGGCTTGTGAAACTGAGCACGAGGTTGACCAGCTTTAGTTCGAGAAATCGGACTACGTTGCA
>CAUYTW010000335.1 GCA_963575715.1 Gammaproteobacteria bacterium
TGCGGTCAACGCCGGCGGCGTCAGCCCGTTGTCAAATGAGGTCAGCGCCACGCCGCTGAATTCTCCGGTGGCACCGCTTCTCTTGGGCGCAGTCGCACGCGATGCCCAAGTGACGCTTAACTGGACGACAGCCACGGGAGTGGTGAGTTACAACGTTTATCAGGGAACCTCGGCAAACGGTGAATCCACGACGCCGGTCAAGACGGGCATTACCGAAACTAGCACGACGCTCACCGGATTGAGCAACGATACGCAATATTTCTTCAAGATAGCGGCGGTGAATGTTGGTGGAACCAGTCAGTTATCGAACGAGGTCAGTGCTACTCCGACCAAGAAGTCCGATTTCGTGATCACAGAAATTTTGCTGAGTCCGACCAGCCCGACGGCCAATAGTACGTTTAGCGTGACCGTGACAATCAAAAACCAGGGTGCGCAGGCAGGAACGGGAGGTTTCCTGGATGTCTGGTCAAATCAATCGGCAACTCAAGCCTGCGGGGCACAAAGCGATCAATGGGCAGAAATTAGCGTCCTGGACGTGAACGCAAGCAGAACTGTCACGCTCACTAGCATTCCCGCCGGTAGCGCCGGCGCAAAAACCCTCCGCGTTTTTATCGACAGCGGGTGCGAAACGAATGAATACGATGAAGTGAATAATCAATTAACTCAGGATTATACCGTTCAGTAGTTACTTGGCTGGGAAGTTTTTCTGTCATGCTGCAAAGGATTGAATTTTTTCTTTGTTGTCATTTTGCAAAGGATTGAATTATTGCTGTCATTCTGTGCGGAGGGCGCGTTAGCGCCCGTAGTCGCAGAATCTATATGCAGAATCTCTATTAAGTAACTAAAGTTGCTATTTATTTGCCTTTCTCCCCCCTCTCCCTTTTGGAGAGGGGCCGGGGGTGAGGGGGGGGGAATTAGTCAAAAGTCCCTCACCCCAACCCCTCTCCCAAAGGGAGAGGGGCTATTTGATTAGCCACCATAATAGGTAGCAACTTGGGTTAAGTAATAAGATGGATTCTGCGACTCCGCTTCGCTGCGTGCAGAATGACTTCTTAATTTTCAACTGCGTAACTCCTACATGGATTCGGTTAACAATTTTTGTAGTAATTTGGTTGAGCTGCTACGCCATTGGGCAACCATCACGCCCGAGGCATTGGCCTATACCTTTTTGAAGGATGGCAGGGATGAGGGACTGCGTTATACCTACCGTCAATTAGATGAACACGCGCGCGCCATTGCCGTGGCGTTATCTGGTGCGCGTGGGGAACGAGCACTGCTGCTCTATCCGCCCGGCGTTGAATTTATCGCGGGATTTTTCGGTGCCCTCTATGCTGGGGTAATTGCGATTCCCGCCCCTCCTCCCGACGCGGCACGATTAAAACGCACGCTGCCGCGTCTTAACGCCATCATCCGTGATGCCGAGGCATCGCTGGTGCTGGCTACCGGCGAATTTGTCGATATCCTGGCCACGGAAATGGCGGCCAGCGGAGAATTTCCGCCGATGCGCTGGCTGGCCACTGATCGGGTTGACACGACCCAAGCGCATGAATCGTCAGGTTTCCCGTCCATTGACGACACCACAATCGCCTATCTGCAATACACCTCCGGTTCGACTTCAACCCCCAAGGGAGTGATGCTGACTCACCGCAATATCATGCGTCAGAGCGCAACGCTGCAACGGGGCTTTGGCTATGACCGTGACTCGGTGGAAGTAACCTGGATGCCCTATTTCCATGACTACGGATTGATCGATGGGCTGATTCAGCCGCTCTACAACGGCATCCCCTGTTATGTATTGTCGCCGATTACCTTTTTGCGGCGTCCTGAACGCTGGCTGGAGGCCATTTCCCGCTATCGTGGCACCCATACCCAAGCGCCCAATTTTGCCTACGAACAATGCATTCAGAAGATTAGCGCCGCGCAGCGGTCCACCCTTGATCTGAGTTGTCTGCGTGAGACTAGCAATGGTGCTGAACCGATCCGCCGCGATACCGTCGAAGGATTCATTACCGCCTTTGCCGGGTGTGGCTTGCGTCCCGAGGCGGTGTATCCCAGTTATGGTCTCGCCGAGGCGACCTTGCTAGTAGTGACCAAGCCCCATCGGACGCTGCCGCGTTATTGCCATGTCGATGCCACGGCATTGGAGCAAAATCGAATCGTAGTGGTCGATCCTCGACGGACGGATAAAAATTATCGATCCATCGTCAGTTGTGGGATGCCTGCGCCAGGAGTGGAAGTGGTCATTGCTGATCCAACAACGACTTGTGCCTTGCCTGATGGCGAAGTCGGCGAGATCTGGGTGAGTGGTGACAGCATTGGCGCTGGCTACTGGCGGCGCCCGGAAGAAAGTGAAACGACCTTCCGCGCACGGCTTGTCGATCAGCCCGAGCGCGGACCGTTTTTACGCACCGGCGATCTTGGTTTCATGCTGGATGGCGAACTCTATATAACTGGCCGTCAAAAGGATTTAATCATCGTCGCGGGTGTAAACCATTACCCCCAGGATATCGAATGGACGGTGCAGACCCTCGATACCGCTTTTCGGCGTGACCACTGCGCAGCTTTCTCGATTGATGTC
Source organism: Gammaproteobacteria bacterium (assembly GCA_963575715.1). Lineage (NCBI taxonomy): Bacteria > Pseudomonadati > Pseudomonadota > Gammaproteobacteria > Gammaproteobacteria bacterium. The sequence goes on from CAUYTW010000335.1 coordinate 2,579, forward strand.
GATGGCGAGGAACGCCTGGTGGTGGTGGCTGAGATGGAAAACCAGCTTGATGACTGGTCGTTGCTGTTAAACGCGGTGCGCCGTGCCATTTCAGAGACTCATGAGCTGGAACTGTATGGATTGCAGTTGTTGAGAAAAGGCGAGGTGCTCAAGACTTCAAGCGGTAAATTGCAACGGCGTGGCTGCCGCGATGCCTATCTCAATCATCGTTTTGAGGCGTTCTTTCGTTGGCAACGCGGTGAATTCGCCCCCGCTCTTGCTTCTGCCAAGATAGAGGCGTGGAGTGAGAGAAAAGATCCTCAAACGATTGAAAACTGGATTATCACTCAGCTTGCCCGTCAGCTTGACCTACCGCCCACGATCATCAAGCTCACCACGCCCTTTGCTGAATATGGCCTCTCTTCGCGTGGTGCAGTGACTTTCGTTGGTGAGTTGGAGCAATGGCTGGGCACGGAGGAATTACCCGCGACGCTGCTCTGGGAATATTCCACGGTGGCTACGTTGCGCGACCATCTCTCCGCGTCTCCCGCAGCCAAAAAAGAACCAGCGGGCGAAGTTGCTCTGGATGCCCATGAACCACTGGCGATTATCGGTATGGCCTGCCGGGTACCAGGAGCCAACAATCCCGATGAATTCTGGGAATTGCTTGCCACTGGACGCGACGCCATCGATAAAGTACCACCCACGCGCTGGCCAGCCGAAAAATTTTATGCTCCGCAGGCCGGTACGCCGGGCCATATCAATAACCGTCATGGCGGTTTTCTCGATGTCGTGGATCAATTCGACGCTGCCTTTTTTGGAATCGCGCCGCCAGAAGCAACGGTGATGGATCCGCAACAACGGTTACTACTGGAGCTGACCTGGGAGGCACTGGAAGCAGCGAACATCAATCCACGACAACTGGCTGGCAGTGATACGGGTGTTTTTATCGGTATCAGTACAGACGACTACAGCGAGCGGCAGTTTGCCGACCGTGACCGTATCAGCCCTTATGCCGGACCTGGCAAGGCGCTGTCGATTGCCGCCAATCGAATTTCCTATCAATTTGATTTACATGGCCCAAGCATGGCGATTGACACCGCCTGCTCGTCGTCGCTAGTTGCGCTGCATCAAGCGGCGCTGGCGCTGCGGGGTGGCGACTGCACGCTGGCGCTGGTAGGTGGTGTCAATCTATTGCTGTCACCCAATATGAGCATTGCGCTTTCACAAGCTGGAATGCTGTCACCCGATGGCCGTTGTAAAGCCTTCGATGCGAGCGCCAATGGCTACGTGCGCGGCGAGGGCGGCGGCATAGTGGTGCTGAAGCGACTTAGTGACGCACGGCGCGACGGAGATGCCATCCTGGCGTTACTGCGCGGTAGTGCGGTCAATCAGGATGGACGGAGTAACGGCTTGACCGCGCCCAATGGTCTCGCGCAGCAGGCGGTGATTCGCCGTGCGCTTCAGGATGCGGGCGTGGACGCCAGCGCGATTCGTGTTGTCGAAGCGCATGGTACTGGCACGGCGCTTGGCGATCCGATTGAGGTCCGTTCCCTGCAAGTGGTATTGGGTAGCGGACGCAGTGCCGAACAATCCTGTCTAATCGGCTCGGTAAAAAGCAATATCGGTCATTTAGAGGCAGCGGCCGGGATCGCAGGCTTGATCAAGCTGATACTCAGTATCCGTCAGAGTCAAGTGCCGCAGACTGTGCATTTCAAAACCCTGAATCCGATGATCACGCTGCAAGGAACGCCGTTTGCTGTTGCGGATCGACTGCAACCCTGGCCAGCAGGAGAACGATTGGCGTCGATTAGTTCGTTTGGTTTTGGCGGCACCAATGCTCATGCCATTCTATCGGCACCAATTCCTTCACCATTGTCCTCCACAGAAAAAAGCTCCAACCCCGATCATCATTTGCTGCTGATCTCGGCTCATACGCCAACCGCGCTATATACCCTCGCCGAACGTTATTTGGCACACCTGCGGCAACTGCCAGCGGGTGCCTGTGCTGCTTGCTGTTACAGCGCCGCGACCGGACGCGCCGCCCTCACCCAGCGTTTAGCCCTGGTCGGCACCAATCACACTTTTTTGGAATCCGCTTTAGAAGCATTCGTGGCACGACGTGAGGACGCCGCGCCGATGGTGAGCGTTCCCAATCAACCATCGAAAATCGCTTGGCTGTTTACTGGTCAGGGTTCCCAATACAGCGGCATGGGGAAAATTTTTTACCAGGATGATCCGACCTTTCGTGCTGAAATTGATCGTTGTAATCGGGTGCTGGAGCCGCTGCTCGGGATGCCGCTTGGTGAACTGTTGTGGGACGAGCGCCACGCCGCCCTGCTGGATAACACTCGTTACACCCAGCCGGCGCTGTTCGCGCTGGAAGTGGCGCTCGCGCGTATGTTGTTGCGTTGGGGGATTCGCCCCGATGCCATAATGGGGCACAGTGTCGGCGAGTATTCCGCTGCCTGCGTTGCTGGTTTGTTCTCATTGGAAGATGGATTACGCCTAATCGCTGCTCGTGGACGACTCGTGGAGGAGTTGGGCGGCTCCGGGGGTATGGCGGCGGTCATCGCCGATGAAGCAACGGTGCGTGCCGCACTGATCGGAATTGACGCAGTTGAACTAGCAACCCTCAATGGTCCCGCCGGTCAGGTCATTTCCGGTAGCCACGCGGCGCTGGAAGTTGCGACTGCCCAGCTTATCGCCGCTGGTCTTGAAGTGCGGCCCCTGAAGGTTTCACATCCATTTCACTCTGCAGGTATGGAGCCAGTGCGGGCACCCTTTGCCGCAGTAGCGCGCACGATTCGTTTTCAGCCACCGCAAATTCCTTTGGTATCTAACCTGACCGCCGATTTTACCGGTCAGCAAATGGCCCACGCTGACTACTGGATAAACCATCTCCGCCAGCCAGTGCGTTTTGGTGCCAGTGTCGAGCGATTGCTCGCGGCGGGCTATGACACTTTTCTGGAGATTGGCCCGAAACCGACCTTGATCGGCATGGCGCGGCACCTTGATGACGCCGCGCGTTGTCTGTGGCTGCCGACTTTGCGTGCGGGCGAACCTGAATGGCAGCGACTGCTCACGACTCTAGGCCGACTCTGGCAGCGCGACGTAGCCATTGATTGGTCAACCTTTTACGGCGCGCACCGCTACCCACGCATTGACCTCCCTTATTATCCCTTTGAACGGAAACGTTTCTGGCTTGATGAATCGTTGCCAACCCGCACTACGAACGTTGCGGTGATTAATCTGCCAGGAGAAATGATCCGATCACCGTTTCTGTCTGGTACTTTATTCCAAGCCCGCTTTAGTCTCGAACGGTTGCCGTTTTATGGCGAACATCGGGTATTTGGCGAGATAGTAGTGCCCGCCGCTGGCCATCTTTCATTGTTGCTTGAAGCTGCTCTTGCCCTGAATGGTGAACCGGCCTGCCAGCTTGCAAACTTGATCTTTCCCCAGCCGCTCATCCTGCCTGCCGATGGTGAACGGTGGGTGCAATTATTCGTCGAAAATGGAACAGGTGCGCGCCCATTCCAGCTTATCTCCCGTGTTGCCGACGCGGCCTTTGAGACCCATGCCAGCGGCTCGCTCGATCATGCCGCCCTCACACCGCTGCTGCCCGCAACGACGCTGACCGCCGTGCAGGCCACGCTGCAACCTAATGGTTACGTGGATAATTTTTATACATCAATTTGGCAGCCCCATATTGAATTGGGACCATCCTTTCGCTGTATCGAAACTTTTGTCCGTCACGGTGATGAAGCACTGGCGCGGTTGCGAATGCCGATTAAGCACGACAATTTACAGCTTTATCCAGGCTTGTTTGATTCAGCGTTGCAAGTTTTGGCGACGTTAGTGACTCTTGATGCCAACGAAGCGATGATTCCATTCAGCATTGAACGGATGGCCTACCATGGCTACGGCGACCGGCGACCCCAACACTTCTGGAGCCACATCACACTGCGTACTAGCGATGATCCAGCCATGGCAATCGCCGACGCACGGTTATGGACGAAACTGGACGATGGCGACCATATTCTTGTCGCCGAATTGATGGGTTTTCGGGCGCGGCGGGTACAGCGGGAATCGCTGCTGCGCGAGCTGCGGCGCGGTTATCAGGATCACCTGTATCAGCTTGACTGGCGGCCTTATTCGGTAACTGCCATGACACCGAATACCGGACGATGGCTGCTGTTCAACGACCATACTGGCCGTGCCGCAGCCCTGGCAGTGCGACAATGCCACACGGTTATCGAGGTGAGCCGTGCAGAACAGATCGCCATGCACCCTACCGTGAATGGGGTGCTGTTTGGCGCGGGGCTTGATCTGGTAGGCATTCCCGATATGACGGCGCTTGAACCGGTGCTGACTCTGTTGCTGGCAGTCATCGGGCAACTCGCTGATCATCCCTTACCCCTGGTGATCCTTACCGCTGGTGGCCAGACGCTCCTAGATCGCGCTGGTGAACCACTGCAAGCCGCGCTGTGGGCGCTTGGGCGGGTGACGCGACGCGAGCTGCCTGCGTTGCAATGCCGACTCATCGACTTGGAATCGACCACTGAGCGCGATGCGGCACTGCCGCAGCTATTACAGGGCGATCATCCCGTGGAGCTGGCGTGGCGCGATGGCCGTCTGTATCAGCCGTTTCTCCTGTCTTACCATCTGACACCAGCGGCATCCGTAGCACCGATTCGCGCTGATCGCAGTTACCTGGTCACCGGCGGACTTGGTGAGTTGGGATTGATACTCGCTGAGTGGCTTGTCAGCCAAGGTGCTGGTGCGGTAACCCTGCTGGGACGTCGAGCACCAAATGCCGCGCAACAGTCCCGTGTTGAGATTCTGCGCGCAAGCGCCGCAATCCGCGTGATTAAAGGCGATGTTACCGATGGCCCGCGTCTGGCGGCGCTCTGGCCTGATCTCGTTGCTGGATCATTGCCACTAGCGGGGATCTTCCATCTCGCGGGCGTACTTGATGATGGGCCGCTCCAGCAGCAATCCTGGGAACGTTTCGTACCTGTTCTGGCACCGAAAATCAACGGCACCTGGCATCTGCACCAACTCAGCCAAACACTGGCGCTTGATCACTTCATCGCATTTTCCTCAATCACGCCACTGGTCGGGTCTGCCGGACAAGGCAACTATGCCTTCGCCAATGCTTATCTGGATGGGCTGATGGCACAACGCCGCGCTGTTGGGCTGCCGGGCCTGGCGTTGAACTGGGGACCGTGGCGCGGGGGCATGGCCGCCGATCTAACTCGGCGCTTTACCGAATGGGGGCTGGAAATGATTGATCCAGCACGGGCGTTGACTACCCTCGCGGCACTGCTCGCGGCGCAGTTGCCGGCGCAACTGGCGATATTTCCGGTGGATTGGGGACGTTTTATCCATCGTGGTGGCACCAACCAGCTTTATAATCATCTTCAGCCATCTACCACCACTGAAGCCATTACCCAACGTTGGGCCGACATCGTGGCAGCAGCAGAGACATCGCAACGTTGGATACTGCTGGAGCAACGCTTGCGCGAGACGATTGCCGCCACTATTGGACTCAGTGACGGTAACGCATTGGCGGCGCGTAAACGGTTGTTTGAAATCGGGCTTGATTCGCTCGGCGCAGTGGAGCTAAGAAATCGACTGGCAACCATGCTGGGTCAGGATCTGCGTTCCACACTGCTCTTTGACTATCCGACCCTGGAAGCGTTGCTTGGCCACATCGGCAATGATGTCCTGGGCTGGCAACGTCTTGATGTTGCCGCAGCAAAAGTCACGACCCAAGCCACGCAACTGGAGTTGGATTCGCTTTCCGACGATGCGTTAGCGGCTATGCTGGCGGCAGAATTAGGCAATTTGTAAATCACCCCACGGCTAAAGCCGGGGGCTTTAATGGAATAAAGCCTGGTTTACCAGCCTGGGTCCGGGAAATCGGACTACGTTGCAATGAAATGAATGGACTGATCCGACAGTTCTTTCAAAAAAATAAATCTTAAATTCATCATAATGCCAAAGAACTTCTGAATCACCGACCACGAAAATGCCTCGGATTCAAAATTCTTTTTAATGTGTTTCGCAGTGAATTACAATCCGCTAATGCTGTTGTTGCTCTTTAAGGTTGAATCCGCATCATGACTAACGCCATTTTATTTGATCAGTACGCCAGGCTCGATAACCACACCTGCGAGGAACGCATCATAGCTGCCAAGCGCACCCTTGGACCAGAATTAATCATTTTAAGCCATCATTATCAGCGTGACGAAGTTTTTCGCCATGCCGATTTTTCCGGTGATTCCCTTAAACTTTCGCGGCGGGCGGCTACTTCTCAAGCACGTAATATTGTTTTTTGTGGCGTGCATTTCATGGCAGAGGTTGCTGACATTCTTTCTCGTCCAGATCAAGTATCCATTCTTCCCGACCTCACTGCTGGTTGTTCAATGGCGGATATGGCTAATTTAGTCAAGGTTGAACAGGTCTGGAGGGAATTATCCACGCTTATGGATGATCCGAATGAAACGGTGACGCCGGTTACTTATATTAATTCCAGCGCCGACCTAAAGGCTTTTTGTGGGCGCCACGGCGGAATTGTTTGTACTTCCAGTAATGCACGTTCGATCCTGGATTGGGCTTTTTCTCGGCGGGAAAAGGTATTATTTTTTCCTGACCAACACCTGGGCCGCAATACTGGATACGCAATGGGTATCCCACTGGCGAAAATGGTGGTATGGGATCCTGACCTACCTCTAGGAGGCTTGACTGAACTTATGATACGTGAGGCTCGAATTCTGTTATGGAAGGGTTTCTGTTCCGTCCATCAAGTATTTCAGCCGGAGCATATCGATGCCTTTCGGATACGCTTTCCTGACATCAAAGTGATTTCTCACCCGGAATGTTCCTTTGAAGTTTGCCAAAAATCCGACTCCGTGGGTTCGACAGAGTACATCATTCGCGCCATCCTCGATTCCGCTCCCGGTAGCCGCTGGTTGGTAGGTACTGAATTCAATTTGGTTAACCGTCTCCACGAGCAATGCCTGACGCAAGAGAAACATGTCCATTTCATGTCTCCGACCATCTGCTTTTGCTCGACCATGTTTCGTATCGATCCTCAACATCTGCTCTGGACTTTGGAAAATTTGGTCGCGGGACAAATAGTCAATCGTATCCAAGTACCAACGCCAGTGGCGGATCAAGCGCGACAAGCATTAAATTTGATGTTGGAAATTTCTGCTTCCTAAACGAATAATCTTTTGTCAATCATCCCATGGCTAAAGTCAGGGGGCTTGTAAAAGCAAGCATGGTTTAACAAGCCTGTAAAAAAATTCAATCCTTTGCAGAATAACAGAAAAAACTCAATCTTGTATAGAGTTATAAGTTCAACTGTGTAACTCTTAAAAAATATTCACGACCAGCTTTCCTTGTCTAATAATTTTATAAAATTACGCTTACGCTTGAATTTTATTCGTAATGCCTCTATTTGATTTCTGAATTCTTCAGACCTACCAACAATTGATTGTAGTTTTTCAACTTTCCGAAGAAGGGTAATCGCTGTTTGATAAGCCTGATCATGAGTCAGATTTATGTTAGATTCAATTTGATCCTTGTAAATTTTCAATGAATCCTCTGGGTGGTTTTTTTCCCTTCGTACTGCCAGATTCAGCCAAAGCCCTTGAGAGCAACCACCTGCTTGAGCTTCTTTCCACGCTTGATCTATTTCGTCCTCCCAGAGAAAAATTTCGACCAATACAGAATGGTCAGAAAATTTTTGAACAGAATAAATATTAGTTTGCTTTCCATTGATTCCAGATTGTATTCGATTGCGGACAAGGCTAAGAGCCTTTTTTCGCCAAAAATCTCCTTGGTTGGCACGATTCGCGTGCTGTCTCAATTTTTGGTAACTCTCGATATTAATCTGTTCGGAAAAGCTTTCCCAAGCAAGAGCCATTGCTTCATCGTGACGTTTCAGGTCGTGATAGGCATTCACCAAAAATTCTCGTAATCTGGTATCACGTCGCGCGCCAGAAAAACTCTTCCACCCTTGTTCTGCCCAATTCAGGGCAGCGTCTCTTTTTCCAGCTTGTTGATAAAACTCAGCTATTTTAAGGAATTGATATTGATTAGAGAGATCACGTCGCAGAATGTCCACCATTTGTTCTATATCACCACTTTTTTTAGCGATGGTTTCCATGATGCTGGTAATTTTGAATCGATTACCACTATATTGACTATTTCCCCTACCCTGACCTGGTATCAGTGCGGGAACCCTGCCCCATTCCGCTTTTGCTAATTGATGATAAATAGAAATTCCTATTTCACCTAATACATGTGCATAGTTATCTATTGCTCTGTAAAAGACATCATAATTACTAGCCATTTCTCCATCGAACAAACGTTTCGCTAATTCTTCGGGGTTCGGTTGCGCTTGCTCGCACGCATGTAAATGAATTTCCTGAAGTCGGTTTAATAAAAATCCCATTCCGCCTTCAGAATCGTCAATTCGTTCAATGGCTTTTTCCACGGCAAGCAGCGCGTATTCCGTCAATTCGATGGTTTCCCTGGCATGACCATCGTTCAAAAGATCGTTAATAGAATCAATTACGTTGTCAATTTTTTTAATATAATCATCGTTTTCGCAATAATCCAAAAAATCACTCAAATATACTGATTTATCGATTGCTTGACGCCAAATATTCAAATTCAAAAAATTTTCTCGATTTTTCTCAGCGCGCAGAAGCAATCTATTATAAAAAAGCTCATTTTCCTTGGCTTGCGACATGAGCATCTCGACTAATTCGGCTTTATCCAGAGTAGAAAGATAAATACGCACATCTTGGGTAGTGGCTTTAGCATTGACCTTTCCTTTTGATGGAAAATTTTTATTTTCTATTTGAGAATTTAACCACTCTAGCCCAACTGCAACGCAATGCTTACAGAAATCACCATCATTCCCAATCGGACAGGTACAAGAATAATCCAGCTTTCCATTTTTCGCAGTCAATTGTATTCGGTACTCTCGAGAACCAAAAACCTTGGCGGTGATACTTTCCTCATCTACGATAATGGAACGGACATTTCCCCCGGAAAAATATCCTTGCCCGCGTGTGAAGTATTTTTGACCGGCAAGATGGAGCATAGCTTCTATCGTTAAAAGGAAGGCTAGCGTTGAGTTATTATTTTTCATATTTCGACAACGGATTTAACCATATCACCCGCCTGAAAACCTTTAATTGGATAATGCCTGTCGTTTTACTTCCAGGATCGAACTTAATTGTCAGCGGTTATATACGCAATCGCTAACATTGCGATCAGCCATGCGAATTGAAAATGGGATAAGCCGATACACACGCGCACAGGCCGCTTTCAACAGCTTTCTCGCCCGCTTTTTGCAACGTAGCCACGATGTTTTGTGGCTCAGGCTGGTAAACCAGGTTTTATCCATAGAGCCACCCTGCTTTAACCGTGGGGTGATTTACGTGAATTAGTCTATGGTGATTCGGGATAATCGAATACTCGCTTCCCTTCCATGATGGTATGTATCACCCGTCCCCGTAGTTTCCAGCCGTGGAAAGGGGTGTTGTGGCCACGACTGATCAGCCGTGTGGAATCTAGCGTCCAATGGCGGTTAGGATCAAATATACACACGTCAGCGCGTGCTTCAGGCTGAAGTGTGCCATAAGGTTGGCCAAGGATGCGCGCTGGTTGCCAAGAAAGGCGTGCGATGAGCGTGGACAAATCAAGGATGCCGTCATTGACTAGGCGTAATCCCAGCGGCAACAACGTCTCCAAACCAGAGATGCCAGGTTCGGTCTCGCAAAAAGGAGCGAGTTTAGCGTCAGGATCGTGAGGTTGATGGTCGGAACAAATGGCCGAAACCACCCCGCTTGCGCACGCTGCACGTAGGCTATCGCGGTCGCGCATACTACGGAACGGCGGCATGACGTGGCACTGGGCATTGAAATCAGCAATGTCCAGCTCCGTCAGATAGAGTTGATGGATGGCCACGTCGGCGGTAATTGGCAATCCCCGCGCCTGGGCCTCGGCCACCATATCCACCGAGCGCGCTGCCGAAAGTAGGGTAAAGTGGACCCGAACGCCATCTTGTTCGGCCAGGACCAAAGCGCGGGCCACCGCGATGGTTTCCGCTGCCACCGGGATCCCTGGTAAGCCCAGCCAATCGGCAATTATTCCCTCATGCGTGCGTCCACCATTAGAAAGCCATGAATCCTGCGGATGCAAAAACACGGTGAGGCCGAAGGTAGCTGCATATTCCATTGCCCGACGCAGGATCAGCGTGTTATTGATCGGTCGTAAGCCATTATTCACTCCTACACAACCGGCCTTCTTGAGCGCCGCCATCTCGGTGATTTGTTCACCCGCCAGACCTTTGGTCAGCGCACCGAGAGTAAGCACCCGCGTCTTGCCAGATTGATCCGCGCGGATCTTGATGAGTTCAGCCACCGCCGGCGTATCAATAGGCGGAACTGTGTCGGGAGGAACGCATACCGTAGTAATCCCACTCGCCGCCGCTGCCATGGTCTCGCTAGCGATGGTGGCTTTATGCTCTTGACCTGGTTCACGAAGATGCACACGGAGATCCACCAGCCCTGGACAAACCACCAAGCTGGTAGCGTCGATCACTTCATCGGCTACGAAATCCAGGGCTTCGCCCAATGCCACAATGCGTTTGTCGGCAAGACAGACATCAAGAATTGAGTCCAATCCCTGAGAAGGATCAATGACCCGTCCGCCACGAATTCGGATACGTTTGACGTAAGACACGACGTTTTTCCCCTAGTCTAGCGAAGTTATTCACGTCCGGTCGCACGACTCCCCAAGCACAGCGACATAACCGCCATGCGTACCGCGATGCCGTGCGTAACTTGCTGGAGAATCACGGATTGAGAACTATCGGCGACTTCGGAGGACATCTCGACGCCTCGATTGATAGGGCCAGGGTGCATGACCAGGGCATCAGGCTTGGCCAGCGCGAGTTTCTCGGGAGTTAGGCCATAGCAGTGAAAAAATTCTAGCCCCGAGGGCAACATCGCATTTTCCATCCGTTCCCGTTGCAGGCGCAGCATCATTACTACATCTACATTGCGTAATCCCTGATCGAGATCAGTAAAAACGCGCACCCCCATTTCTTCAATATGACTCGGCAATAAAGTGCGTGGCGCAATTACACGGATTTCACCAACACCGAGAATTCTCAAGGCGTGAATTTGAGAGCGCGCAACGCGGGAGTGCATGACATCACCCACAATCGCCACTCCCAGTTTTGAGAAATCCGGTTTGTAACGGCGGATGGTGAAGACATCAAGTAGCGCCTGAGTTGGATGCGCGTGACGACCGTCGCCACCATTGACCACGCTGACATGTGGCGAAACATGAGAAGCAATGAAATGGGCGGCTCCGCTCTGTGCATGACGCACCACGAACATATCAATGTGCATCGCCTCCAGGTTGCGCAAGGTATCCAGCAGTGACTCGCCCTTGGTTGCTGAAGAGGTTAAGACGTTAATGGTCAATACATCGGCGGATAATCGCTTGGCAGCCAGCTCGAAGGTGGTGCGGGTACGGGTGCTGGCTTCGAAGAATAAATTAGCGATAGTCCGGCCACGCAGCAGGGGAACCTTCTTGATCGATTGTTCCGGCAACGCTGAGAAGGATTCGGCGGTATCCAGAATTTCAGTGATGATCCGACGGTTCAAGCCCTCGATACTCAAAAAATGGCGGAGACGTCCTTTGCTATCTACTTGAAGATTAGACGCACTCCCCCAAGTAAGCGATTCTTGAGGATTCATTGGCGATTTTGTGCATTCTGGACAAGTAAGGTCAAATAATCGGGACCTGCGAGTTTTACATATTCTCCTGGCTGCAAATCCAGGCGTAAGCCGACTACATCGGCCTGAATCGGTAATTCACGGCCGCTACGTTCAACCAATACCACCAATAAAACCCCGGCGGGACGCCCATAGTCGAATAGTTCATTGAGTGCTGCGCGAATGGTCCGCCCGGTGTGAAGCACATCATCAACTAAAATGAGAAAACGGTCGTCAATGGCGAAAGGAAGATGAGACGGTTTCACCTCAGGATTCATGCCCACCCGGGTAAAATCATCACGATAAAAAGAAATATCCAGGCTACCCAGGGGTTCAGAAAGATCAAGTAAACGCGCGAGATGCCGGGCGACCCACACCCCACCGGTATGAATACCGACGACGAGGGGTGCGTTAATATGGCGTTTGGCCAAGAGGTCGGTGAGCTGTCGTGCCATGATTGGCAGCAGGTCATCAACCTGGGGGAGGGCAGTAGCGGTGGACATGAAGAATTACCGTCCGTTGTAGTCGTGAGCCTGTTCAGCAAGCCAGGTCTGGAGAATGACCTGAGCGGCAACACGGTCGATGGCTTCCTTGGAAAATCGTACCTTTTTAGCGCGTGTTCGCCGCGCAACTGGATACTCAGGAATCATCAAACGTGTTTCCGCCTCATGGGAGGAGAGATGTTCGTCGATGGTATGGACCGGCAATCGATAGCGTCCTTCAAGATGACGAATAAAGAGTTGTACTGCGCCAAATAAAGTAGTTTTAGTACCATCAGCGGTCAGTGGTAGACCTACCACGATGGCAATGGGACACCATTCGGCAATGATCCGAGAAATTATATGCCAGTCAGGATTTCCATCAATGCAGCGTAAAGTTTGGAGTGGACTCGCGGTGCCAGTAAGTGTCTGGCCCACTGCAACGCCAATACGGCGTAGCCCGAAATCAAAGCCTACTATTGTGTGGGAAGATTTGTTCACGGACGCGCGCCATTCACCAGATGCCCGCGAGAGAGCCACCCCGGCTTTAGCCGGGCAGGGAAGAAAGCGGGCGGTTTTCAGAATTAGGAGCCGGTCTTTCCCGGCTGTCAGCCTGTA
>CAUYTW010000336.1 GCA_963575715.1 Gammaproteobacteria bacterium
AAAATATTCATGCATTAATTTAACTAGTGTCACCTAACCAACACATAGATTAATAGCAACTTGGATGTGTACAACCACCGTCGGCTGCTAAGTCCCACGGCCCGCTCATCCAAATTCAGCGATGAAGCTACGGCTTTAACTGTAGGGTGATTTACGGGAGTGTCAAAGTTGAGACCATAAATCCTTAAATTTGTCATCCTGTAGGGAAGTGGATGAATTGGATTGAGAAGGGGTTTTATTAATTTGAGAATGAGAATTTGTGACATGGCGCACCGATTTCAGATCCGTATCCGAGGAATCAAGAGGTATGAATTTGAAACGTACAAAGGAGAGAGAGCTTTCAATGTGCTCTTTAAGTTCTATCTGTTGCGACTTCTGGATACCATCAAAAAAACTTAGAATATCTCCGCTGTGACCAAGCAAGCTGGAAATGATTAGCGTAGCCGGTTGTTTAATGGTGGTAAGTTCAGGAAGGAGTAGACCGTATTTTGGTTCTTTTTCATAACCCGATTTTAAGTCATGGATAAAAATTGGAATGGCACGGGAGGAAAGGAGTTGTACGCCAAACTCCACGACTCCAGGTATGTCGCATTTCATCCAACGCACCATGCCAATGATCCAGGAAGAATTTTTTTTTGAATCTGACTGATGCCGGATGGTACGTAAAGTTACCAATTGTCCGACCTCTATTTTTTGGAATTCATGGAGATTATCCTCCATGACTGGCCGCCAAAAAATTTTTAACCCACTGGCGCTTCTATCAAGAATTAAACATTCTTGGGGATAAATATCAACAGGATAGTCACGATCCTCACTCAAAAGTTCGTTAGTCCATGTATTTTTTTGAGATTCTTGAATGTTAATTTCATCCCATACAATATTTAGATTATTCATGTTACTGTCGGAAAAACTATTGCCCCTTACTTGCTCAATAAGATTGACTTCTTTTTTTTTATCGCGGCTAGATGGATTCTTGATGTTATCGGAAATAACATAATGCGCTGCCATGAGTCCAAAAACTATTTCAGCATTGGATTCAGATTTATCAATTTTATGTCGTGAAAAACCACGTTGGCCCGTTTTTCTCCAACCAAGTATTAGATGGTGTAATGTATTGGCATTGAGGTCATTTTGAACTATTTTTGTAGAAATTTTTGCATTAACGGATTGGAAAAATTTTTTCTCCAAAACAGGATCCAACCCGCTGGTATCAAATAATCGCAAATGATGATTATCAAGATTTTGATAAAGTTTTGCAAGACAAGGCGTGGGAGATTTATCGCTATCAAGATTAACTACGAACATGTTGATCTTACCGTCAAGATAACTGTCGTCATTAATTTTCCGCAGGACACAATACGCTTGCCACTGCCCTGCCGCGTAATACACTTTACGAATTTCTATTTGATGCAATCCAAATGGACCAGCGACGGAAAAAAGTAATATTTGTCGGTAAACACCTTCTACGGTATCTGGAATAATTTCTTGATAATCGTCTGATGAGATTTCCAGGCTTGCAGATTGATGATGCAAATCATAAACTTCGCTTAATTGATATATCCAGTTAATTTCTTTCCACAATAATGATGGTGGCGAGATATAAACCTCGCAGCATTCCATTAAAAGCTGGGAAAGATATAATAAACTCCGATGCAGAGCGGTGGTCAATATTTTTCCATCAAATTTTTTTGTGGAAATTTGCTCTGCTATAATAATCTTATAACCAATACTCATAACGCTCTTGAATTCACGAGAGAGCGCCGCTATTTTTACATCTTTTTCAGGAAGGGGAAAAGAGAATCTACGATAGTGCCTGGCAATTGATTGATTTATATGACGGATAATCGGATAAAAACATTCTAGAACTCGTAATCTATCTGTGGCCTGCATATCAGTACTGTTTAGTTGATGAGCAACTGAAAACAGCATTTTGGCTGTTTTTCCTATATGGGCGAGAGGCAATTTTTTGATCCATTCATCCAGGGCGCGTTGCCGTATATCAAAAAAATTTGTATCAGGAGCGTGACGCTTCGGTAATTGAAAAGGTATCGATTCCAGTATTTTTACGAGTGATGAAGATGGATTATTTTTAAATAAAAATGAAAACATTTTATGCCAGTTCAGTTTATGATTGTGAGATCAAATAATGAGCGTAGTGACGTGTCGCATGGGATAGGCTACTATGGTTTAACTTGGACCTCAAAACAAGATCCAACCATTACCGGCGTAAGCCGAGTTATCCTTACAGACTGACTGCCGAGAAAGACCGGCAACGTTAAGATTATTACTATCCCTAAGGGACGGAGCAAACCGTCTCATTTCCTCACCGCCCTGAAAAGGCGAGCTTTCTCGGGGACTTTAGATGACTGATCGACCCCTACGCGCACTTGCCCAAGCTTATGCAGGAGGCAACCTGGATTATGCCGACTATCGCGCTCAACGTGGAAAATTACTTGATACTTTAGCTAAAGAATTCTCCAATGACGGTAACGACAGTGACGATACCATCTCTTCATCTGTCGCATCATCTGAATCATCTTCCGAAGAGCCTCCCTCGTCCTCAAAACCTGAGTACCGTAACCGAACCATTTTTTCGATGACGATACTCATTCTAGGTTTAGTAGGAACAATGGCCTTTTCCACTTTTTATCGTCAATCCAAAGATCCTGTTTTTGTTAGTCAATCACTACCGCATCATCTAATCAACTTAGCGCCTTCCCTTGAATCTTCTTTTCAAGAAACCGCTCCACTCGCTGCAATCCCAACGCCGCCTATGGAAACCGTTTTACAGGCAGCAGCAGTTCGCTCTGAGATTGTTTCCACCCCTCAGACGACTAATCCTCAGCCTATAATTCCTTTCGAGGCTACACCACCTATAACGCCCATATCATCCACAGTAGCCGTTTCCCAGACAGCCATTCCTCAGACCGGAATTATCCCGCAGATGACCATTCCTCACGCGCAAATTGTTCAGCCAGCAGAAAATGTCACTCCTGGCGAGAGTAATTCATACGTGATTTCGAACGCAATAATGAAAAAAAAGCTTAATTTTTCGTCCAGCATCCCAAAAAAAAAACATAATGATGCGAAAACTTCAAATTCTTCATCAAAGAATAAAAATAAAAGCAGTGGAAATCATCATTGAAACTATTCGATATGATCGTTCCCATCTTTTTTAATTGAGACTTGACCACTCATGGGTTACGTGCGCATCTTTCCCGATGTTACCACTTTAGCTATTGCCGCCGCAGAGCAGGTGGCTACCTTGATGAAAACGGTAGTTGCTGAACGCGGGATTTTTCATTGGGCACTGGCAGGCGGTCGTACCCCAGTCAGTCTGTATCGAACGCTGACTACGGCATCCTTCGCAGATCTTCCTTGGAAACAGGTTCATCTCTGGTTTAGTGACGAACGCGCGGTTCCTCACGATCATCCCGATAGCAATTTCCGTATGGTTCGTGAATCACTACTCGATTTTCTCTCTCTTGCGACTGACCAGATTCATCCAATGCCTTCTGATTTGAGCTATCTACGCCAGGGTGCATGGGACTACGCACGATGCTTAGAATTTTTGCTACCACAACGTGACGGCGTGCCTTGCTTGGACTTGATACTCCTGGGAATGGGCAACGATGGACATATCGCTTCCTTGTTTCCCGGAAGCTGCGCTCTGCATCAGACGCATCAATCTGTGGTTGCGGTCTACGTTCCCGGACCATGCACCTGGCGAGTCACTCTCACTCGACCCGTTATCGATCAAGCTGGCCAAGTGATGATATTGGTTTCGGGAGCCGAAAAGGCAGCAACCGTGTCGCGGGTTTTTGTCTCAGCGCCATCTTGTCCTCCTTTACCGGTTCAGCGGCTTGCACCCCAGGGAGAGATGACATGGTTCTTGGACGCAGCCGCTGCTTCACTACTTCCACCATCACTAGGAGTTACGCAGTTGAAAAAATAGGTTCAACATTTTCAATCAATTCAAAATGTAAATCACCCCACGCATAAATGCGGGGGCTTTAATGAACCTTTAGTAGCTGTCTAGCAGAATCAAACGGTTAAAGTTCAGCTGCATCACTTTTAATCACTTTAAACTCCGGCTGATTTTTTCAACATCAGGCAGTGGCCCATAAGGATTGCGCGTTGGTCGCTGGGAAGAACGACGGATAATGGTTTCGGATATGGGTATCAAAGATACGCCCAACGTTGCAAGACGCGGGAGGAGATCCGCCAGGACATTGAGCGTCGCTGGTCGAGGGTGGGCGATTCCCACAGCTGTTCCCTGGGCATGTGCCAAGGCTACTAATCGGGTGAATTGATCGCGTACTGCTGCGGAGTGAGGAATATTGTCTAAAAATACATCACGACGGGTTGCTGCGATTTTTGCCTCTCGTGCCGCGTTTAAGGCAACCGTTGCAGCGGTCGTGCGGCTATCCACGAAGAATAGTCCATCATGACGCTTAATTTCTGCCATCAACCATGACATTGCCACAGGGCGACTGGTCAATAGACTCCCCATGTGGTTATTTATGCCTCGGACATGGGGAATCATCGTCAAATCGGCGCGCACTACCCGAGAAAATTCAGAGTGATCCATGGCGTGAAAAAGCCCGCCACGCACGGGAGAAACACCCGTACTGGATTCCATCGGCAAGTGCAGCATCACTTCCTTGCCAGCGCGGTACGCAGCTTCGGCCAACGGAATGGCATAAGGAGTGTAAGGAATGAGACTGCAAGCCAGTGGTCCGGGAAAACCCACAACACGCAAGCCCGCACTGAGTTGGTAGCCGAGGTCATCGATAATTATGCTGATGGCTGGAGAGGGAACTCCAGCCACCGTCACAGCCGTCCTGAGTGTAAGCAGTAGTAACCCAACACTCCACGTCCCGATCCGTACCCTACGCTTTTTCAAATCGTAACATCCAGCGATTAGTTCCGATCGGTTTTCGTTTGAATGAGTGTCATTCCCTTAAGCATGTTGAGTGCTTCATATATTGGAAAATCCTTAGTTAAGGATTCGTTATTATCCACACCGCGCGCTTTGTTGCTGGTCTCTTTTTCTTCCTTGACTTCCTTGCTGTCCTTACTTTCTTTTATCTTGATTTTCTTATCCATAGCCGCATTGGAGATATGATGGGTGAGGTCGGCTTCCTTTAGAGCGAGAACATCGCCATCGGCCACGGACGCCAATTTGACATTTTCTAAAACAATGTCTGGCTGAATCCCTTCTGCCTGAATTGAACGTCCAGAAGGCGTGTAATAAAGCGCAGTGGTAAGTTTGAGCGCGGTATCTCCACCCGTCATGGGTAAAATAGTTTGCACCGATCCCTTACCGAAGGTTTTCTGACCCATGACGATGGCGCGATGGTGGTCTTGCAGCGCGCCAGCGACAATTTCGGATGCAGAGGCAGAACCGCCGTTGACAACCACTACAATCGGCGCGCCATCTAGGAGATCACCGGGATTGGCCTTAAAGCGTAGCTGAGAATCCTTAACCCGACCTTCGGTATATACCACCACACCCTTGTCCAAAAACGCATCGGACACAGCGACCGCCGCGCTCAATATGCCCCCTGGGTTATTACGCAGATCGATCACCAATCCCTTGAGTTTGCCATCGTTGTCATGCTTGAGCTTGTCGATTTCTTCTACCAAGTTGGTTTCAGTCTGGGATTGGAATTGGGTAATTCGAACATAGCCATACCCAGTTTCCAGCGTTCGTGACTTGACACTCCTAACCTGAATAATATCGCGTTTAATCTTGATTTTGAGCGGCTTTTGTTGACCTTCACGAACCACCGTGAGCAAAATCTCGGTGCCGGGTTTGCCACGCATCATTTTTACCGCTTCGGTGAGAGTCATGCCTTTCACGGGGGTGTCGTCGAGGCGAATAATTAAATCTCCCGCTTCGATGCCAGCATGGCTGGCTGGAGTGTCATCAATCGGCGAGATGACCTTGACGAATCCGTCTTCCATGCCCACCTCAATGCCGAGGCCACCAAATTGGCCGGAAGTACCTACTTGCAGTTCCTTGTAGGCATCGGTGTCCAAATATGTCGAGTGCGGGTCGAGACCAGCGAGCATGCCACGGATAGCATTTTCCAGTAGTGTCTTATCTTCGACAGGCTTGACATAATCATTCTTGATTCGGGCGAAGACTTCCGAGAAGACCCGTAAATCATCTAATGGCAGACTTTCTGCGGGTGCTGGATCACGTTGGGCGCGCGCGCCATGGCCAAGAATAAGGGATACGCCGAAGGCTACGCCGGCGCCGAGGACGTACACGCTACGCTTATCAAACATCAATCACTCCACGGGCCGATTTCGGCCTCAATTCTTAATGTAGTTCTTTTTCAAATCTCGCGATCCCGCTGGATCGAAGATGGTTGACTAAAACATTTACTTCCACAGTATTTCTTCAGCGCAAATAACTACGTTCTCGTGCTCGCCATTCCCACGGCGGCACCGGTTTTCCCTGAGACCAAAGACCTCGCCTGGCGTTACGCGCTTCCCGTTCTGCAGTGTAAAAAGCCGCATCATCGGCATATTGGCGATACACCCAGGCGTAACCATCGCGCACCAACGCGACATTCACATCAAGGTTATCCAGATAAATTCGCGCCACCAATCGTCCGTATCGGTCATGCTCGACGGGTGCGATCCGCACCGTTCGCCCTTTTAGCAAATTCATGAGGGCATTGCGTGCTACCGTACCGTAGGGTTGGTTATACTCCGGGGCATCGATTCCCACGAGACGCACCTTTTCCTGTCGTCCCGACGCTTGCACCATCAGGGTATCACCATCCATGACTCGTACTACTTTCGCATTGTAGGTAGATGCGCCATTAGCAGTCGTCGCGGGGAGAACACAAATCAAAAATAAAAAAAAGACGCTTGTCAGAGAAACAAGGTATTGAGACATAATTAATCTCTAAATTGTTTATGCAAATACTATAGTATTTAGATCGATTTCTAATTTTAACAGCGATTAGGATACAATATTCAAATTTTTATATCAGTAGGAGTTACGCAGTTGAACTTTAACCGTTTGATTCCGCTAGAAAGTCACTAAAGGATTATTTTTTGCAACCGATTGAAAATGTTAAGCATATTTTTTCAACTGCGTAACTCCTAATCAGGCAAAATTATGTCGTAAATCACGCTACGGCAAAAGTTGTCAGGAACCCCACGGCTAAAGCCGAAGGGCTTGTGAAGTCAAATTCATAAGTTCGAACCTGACCAGCCTGAGCCCAAAACATCGGGCTATGTTTTTAGAGTCATGACACCTGCGGATGCGTGCCAGTCCGCAGCTCTGTCGCTAACCGTTAAACATCTTTAATGGGGTTAAGGAAGTGCGGTTAGCGGAACAGAGCTGTTGAAAACATTGGCGAGGCAAACATAGCCGGCGCAAGCCGAGCCGCCTTTACAGGCTGACAGCCGGGAAAGACCGGCTTTTTTGACTGACGGTTTTTCTCGCTAAAACCGCCCGCTTTCCTCCCTGCCCGGCTAAAGCAGGGAGGCTTCTCGCGGGCATTTAGTGACGGCTCTCATGGAATCAAACCTGGTTTACCAGCATGAGTCCGGAAAATTGGACTACATTGCAACTTAAATGTACAGGACTCACTCCGGGAGCGCATCCTTAACTCTGGGCACTGAAAGCGGCAGGTGCAGACAATCTCGGGGGTAGTACGCAACGGTCTGTCGCCAGGTTCAAAATCATCAAGCCCGTCAGGTCTGATCGCTGGAAAAGACCGGCAACCTTTCACTTCAACGTCAAAAAACAGGAGGACGGCGCTTCCTCACCATGACTCAAGCCTGGGGTTTCCGCGCCGAATTTGAATGAAACATATAAACTTCAATCAGTGGTTATATGTAGTAATCACTTTCATGCTGACTGCTTGCGGTGGTGGAGGAGGAGATGTCGCTACTACAGCACAGGGTCGATTAGTTGACTCGCCAGTGGAAGGCGTTGAATTCATTAGTGGCAGCCAATCCGGGTTTACTGGTCCGAATGGTGAATTCACCTACGAAGTAGGTCAAGCGATCCAGTTTAGGCTTGGCAATCTTTATTTAGGCGAGGTCAAGGGACAATCGCTGATCACCCCGCTAGATTTAGCGGCAACCGCTGTGGAACCAGGCAAGACAGCGGTCAATATCGCGCGCCTGCTTCAATCCCTGGATCAAAATCTCTCAGATGAGCGTATCACAATTCCCAAGGCACTCCTGGAAAATGCACGGGATGCTTTTTTCCAAAGCATTAATATCCTTGATACGGCGGCCTTTGAGAAGGATGCTCAAAATATTTTAGCGCGCCTGGCTCGTGGTGTTAAAGACTACAAATACGCCGTGGGGCTATTAGATGCCGAAGCGGCGGCTCGTCACATGGCTACCGCGCTCGATAAACTAGGTATTTCCTTTGATTCATCACCATTTACCAGACCAAAATTGCCATCATCGCTAAATGCGTTTGCATCCACACAAAACCTTGAGGATTATCTTAAAAAGGGTCTTAAACAAGGATATCGTGGTGGCGGCTCAACCAGTGGTGGTTCCACCAGTAGCGGTTCCGACAAAGATGGTGCGCCGGTTTCGTCTTCGGCCGAGAATAATTCATCTGGAGCAGTTTCTGGCACTAACCTTCAAGAAATCGGCGTCGATGAAGCCGATACCATTAAAACCGACGGGAACTATCTGTACATGGCGACACCTGCCGACGGCGGCTTTGCCGTGCCAAATGACACCACGCCGCCGCTGGACAAACCGGTAGGCAAGGATGCTGGGATTCGGATATTGAAACTATCGGGTCAACCCGCCACGGCTATTCCGGTGAGCACTATTTCCTTAACGAATCATAAAAATGCCGTGGATGGTCTATATCTACTTACCGGGCGTAGCGACGGTGGATCGGATTTATTGGTGACTGTGGGCGGCAATCCTGCAAATGTTTACCTGGAATGGTATAACCCTTGGTATTGGCAAAACGGAACCACGGAAATCGGTTTTTATGATGTCAGCGACCCAACTGCGCCACGCTTCCTTTCGGTTACCAGACTGGACGGACAAATGATTGCCACCCGGCGCATTGAATCCACTTTATATATCGTTACACGCTATACCCCGGCACCGCCTTCCTATGATCCTTATTCTGGAGATCCCTCTAAAAACGAAGAAATTCTTGCCAAAACGCCGATCACTGACCTGTTACCTAAAATTAACTGGAATACCGGCAAAGAAGAAATTTTGATCCGACCAGAATTTTGCTATTTACCTCCCAGTAACAAAGAAGACAATATTCAATCGACCTTGGTAACGGTCACGGCGATGAATCTTTTGAACCCAGATCAGCAAGTATCGAAATCCGTTACTGGTCCCACCGATACCGTCTATATGTCCCACGATGCGCTGTATCTCGCTAGCACGCGTCAGTATTTTCCACCATTGGTCATGGGGACCACGGCAGCCATGCCGCCGGTGGATACCTTGCCGCCAGAAACCACCGATATTCATAAATTCGCACTAACGGCCAACGGCCCGGAATACCGTGGATCTGCTGAAGTTTCCGGCAACCTGGGCTGGGAAGCTGATAAACGATCCTTCAGAATGGGAGAATATAACCAGGTATTACGGGTTGCGACTTCGTTGGGAGATGGTTGGAACACGACAGCCACTACTCGATTATCCTTGTTGCGAGAAGCCGAAGATGGCGTTATAAAATTAGTCTCCAGCATTGATCATATTGGAGAAGCTGGAGAGCGTCTTTACGCGGCACGATTTATCGGCAGCAATGGGTACCTCGTCACTTTTCGGGTGACCGATCCCTTGTATGTCTTCGATCTTTCCGATCCAGTGAATCCCAAGATAGCGGGCGAATTACATATCAACGGATATTCCGATTATTTACATCCGATTGGAGATAATTTGCTATTGGGAATTGGCAAAGAGGCAGTGCCGGATACCTCATCGCCAGATTTTAGCGGCCGTGGTGCCTGGTATCAGGGAGTGAAACTGGCGCTTTTTGATGTATCGGTTGGTTCTAAGCCCGTGCAGCGGTACTCGATGACCATCGGCAAGCGCGGCACCGATTCGGATGCATTAATGGATCACCATGCTTTTGCCTATTTACCACCCACAACTGGTCGCCAGGCGCGTTTGGCGCTGCCTGTCCGTTTGAATGACACCGTTCCCCAGAACGATTCATTTAATCCCAGTGATCCGAGCGCCTATTATGATTGGACGCACACTGGACTATATCTTTTTGAAATCGATCCAAATGCCGAAATCGCTATCCGTGCGCAAGGACGAATGGTAGTGGAAACATTTAATGGACAAAATTATCCGTATTATACTGGATACCCGGATCGGGCCGTATTGCTGGGCGATAGCGCCCACTACCTTCATAATGGCAAAGTCTGGTCGGCTCCCTGGATGGAACCGGAAAGTGCCTTGATCGGCCCGCAGTAAAAGTGGCGTAGGGAATGTAATCACTCCTGAGTTATTTATTAAATCAGTTAAATTAATCAATAATTTGACTGATGCTCAAGAAACTATCGATCCTGCGGAATTGAGGGGTTTGTGAAGTAAGACTTCAGGGGTATTCACGCGGAAGATCTATAAATAACGCTACATAATAATTCATGGGATGAATAGAGTCTCTTGAGCAATTGTTGGTACGATTCAGATGTAACAAACAATTCCCTAATTATTCAATTAATTTGGGATTATTCTCACAAAAACATTCAAAGGTGATCAAGTGATTAACAATCGTAGAGTTTTTTTGAAAGGAACGCTGATCGGTAGTCTTTTTGGAATTGGTATGGGTAGTTTGTTAAAACCGATTCGTCTTTTGGCAGAATGGCCTACCGAACGCTTCGGTGCCAATGATGTAAAAACCGCTCTCGGTGGAGATGAGGGTAACGCTTCCACTAATATTACCGTCAAGACACCCGATATCGCTGAAAACGGTGCAGTGGTGCCCGTGACCGTGGAAAGTGATTTACCAAATATTGAGTCTATTTCCATTCTCGTCAAGGAAAATCAACGGCCACTTTCCGCAGTGTTCATTCTTGGTCCTGGTGTACTGCCGAATATTCAAACCCGGATCAAAATGGCAAAAACTTCCGATGTCATTGCCGTGGTGAAGTCAGGAGATAAGCATTTCACTACTAAAAAAGAAGTGAAAGTGACTATCGGTGGTTGCGGTGGTTGACGCAATCCGCATATCTGCTATTCGCGGAAATTATTTGAAATATTGTGGCTAGTTCGCATGTGCCACCCGACAATCAATCTTTTCGAGGATTTTCTTCGCCATGGCCAGTAACACCATTAAAGTTCGCGCCCAACTTAACGGCGATATCGCCACCATCAAAGCACTAATCACTCATCCCATGGAAAGTGGAATGCGTAAGGATACCAAGACCGGAGAGATTGTTCCTGCGCATTTCATTGAAGAAGTAGTCTGTAGTCTTAACGGCAAAACTATTCTTACCGCATTGTGGAGTGGTTCGGTATCAAAGAATCCCTATCTGGCTTTTAATGTGCAAGGAGCTAAGGCGGGCGATACCGTAGGCATGAAATGGAAGGATAATAAAGGCGATACTGATTCCGTTGAATCCAATATCGCTGGTTAATTTATCCCATTCTCTAGCATTGAAGCTCACCCTGAATGGAGAGCAACTTCGCCGAGGTAAGCAAGTCATAAATCACCCCACAGCTCAAAGCAGGGGTCTTGTAAAGACCAATTTGTCAATCACCCCGCCCTTTAAGGGCGGGGCTTGTAGAGCCAATCGACAAGCCTGGGATTGACCAGCCTAAGTCCGAGCAATCGAACTACGTTGCAACGAAGAACAGACTCACCCTGGGATGCTTCCTCCTGCCCGTCGGCAGACAGGCAGTTCCAGGGCTGCTGAAAGCGGCGGATGCAGACACGGTACGGGTAACTACGAAACGGTCTGCTGCAAATCCTGTGACTGCGTGCAGGATAAAGCTGCGTTGCAACATTGGCGAGGGGAGCTACACCGCAAGGTTGGGCCACGTAAGGGCTGACAGCCGGGAAAGACCGGCATTTTACCAACGGTTGAAAAACCGTCGAAGGACTCCAAGGATGGAGGACGACCCCGCAGCCCGGTTGCGTAGTGAAACGGAGCAGAGGGAGCCACGGCAGTGTGCTCGGTGGTTTCGCCGTTGAATTCGCGATAGTCTGAGGTCATGGCTAGGGTAGGGGTTGTGTTAAGAAGACCCGGAAGATCACGTAAAACCCGCCGGGCGGTTGTCAACGTAAAGTTGCTACGGGCGGTAGGCCCGGACGTTATGCGCGTGGAGCGGTACAAGCCACCGAGGCTCGATTTAGCACAAGCTAGTCGATGACCGAGGACCGCTGTGAATCGCGAATTCTCTGGACTGATGAACCGAGGATGAACCGAGGATGGACCGAGGTAAAATCAGTCACGGCGAAACTCCAATCCGTAAATCACCCCACGGCTAAAGCCGGGGCTTTAATGGAATAAAGCCTGGTTTACCAGCCTAAGTCCGAGCAATCGGACTACGTTGCAACGAAGTAACAGACTCACCCTGGGATGCTTCCTCAGTTCCAGGGCTGCTGAAAGCGGCGGATGCAGACACGGTACGGGTAACTACGAAACGGTCTGCTGCAAATCCTGTGACTGCGTGCAGGATAAAGCTGCGTTGCAACATTGGCGAGGGGAGCTACACCGCAAGGTTGGGCCACGTAAGGGCTGACAGCCGGGAAAGACCGGCATTTTACCAACGGTTGAAAAACCGTCGAAGGACTCCAAGGATGGAGGACGACCCCGCAGCCCGGTTGCGTAGTGAAACGGAGCAGAGGGCGCCACGGCAGTGTGATCGGTGGTTTCGCCGTTGAATTCGCGATAGTCTGAGGTCATGGCTAGGGTAGGGGTTGTGTTAAGAAGACCCGGAAGATCACGTAAAACCCGCCGGGCGGTTGTCAACGTAAAGTTGCTACGGGCGGTAGGCCCGGACGTTATGCGCGTGGAGCGGTACAAGCCACCGAGGCTCGATTTAGCACAAGCTAGTCGATGACCGAGGACCGCTGTGAATCGCGAATTCTCTGGACTGATGAGCCGAGGATGGACCGAGGTAAAATCAGTCACGGCGAAACTCCAATCCTTTCTCCTCACCTGCAAGGGCGATGTTTCTCGGAGACTCTGATGACTTGGCTTAAGGAAAAAATTACTAATGGCTATAAAATCATTATTAATCTGAGTATGTTGTTATTACTGATGATTCCAGTGCTGGTAGCCATGGCGCTAGATCAAAGTAGCGTTATCCGCATTCCTCCGGAAGAGAAACGGGTAGCATTGGTAATCGGTAATAATAATTATATCCATGTAGATAAATTGAATAATGCAGCGGCAGACGCCGAAGCGATGAAAAATGAATTGACCAGTCTTGGATTTGAAGTAGTGTATCGGCAAAATTCCAATCGAAAAGATATGAACAAAGCAATTGATATATTTATAGAGAAATTATCAGTGAACGCAGTTGGAATGATATTTTATGCTGGACATGGTGTGCAGATTAGAAATGTTAATTATCTCCTTCCTGTGGATATCGCTGCTGAAGAAGAAAATGACGTAGTCAATGATAGTATTGATTTGTTTAAAGTTTTAGAAAGAATGAGTGAAACTCAAGCTAAATTTTCTCTAGTCATTCTAGATGACTGCAGAAATAATCCGTTCAAGAAAAATTTTTCTGGTGTGGTTTCACGAAATATTGGAAGCACTAGAGGATTGGCGACGATATCGAGCAATGCTAGCGGAATTATGGTAGTGTATTCTGCAGGAGTCAATCAGATGGCACTGGATCAACTATCACCCGCCGATAAGAATCCACATGGATTATTCACTAGAGAGTTTTTAAAAGAAATAAAAAAACCAGGGATAAAAATACAGGATTTGATAACTGAAGTAAAACAAAAAGTAATCACACTAGCAAAATCCGTTGGACATATTCAAACACCTGCAATATACGATCAATCTGTTGGAACATTCTTTTTTTTGTTACCGGAAAATACAAAAATAATACTAACTGCTGAACAAAATGGAAACGGTGCAAAGGAAGATCGAGAAAGCATTTTTTGGCAATCCACTAAAGATGATCCTGAGAGTTGTCAGGATTATTTGCGCAATTGGCCTAAGGGAATTTATGCAGTATTAGCAAAGCGTTGCATGAATAAGAAAAAGAATATAATTACATCGCCCAATGTTGCTAAGTCTTATCCTGTTCAAGATTTTTCTTTTGTGACCAATAATAATACTCCCGGTATTAATTTTTTGGTTAATTTACGTACTGATCCAAAAATTTTATCGATTGATGAAGTAAAGGCTATGATTATGGATAAAAATTTTTTCGATTCAGATGAAAATAAAAAAGGCCATTTTGATAATAATCTGAAAGATAACGGTGATGGAAGCATTACCGATTATGCCAGCGGGCTGATGTGGCAAAAAGGTGGATCAGAGAATTATATGAATTATGGTAAAAGCGTAAAATATATTCAAGAATTAAATTTCAAGCGTTTTGCAGGGTATGAAGATTGGCGTCTACCAACCTTAGAGGAAGGTGCGTCATTATTAGAATCAGAAGAACGTAATGGCGATTTATATGTTGATCCTTTGTTTGATAAAACGCAACGATGGATATGGACTTTCGATAAAAAAGAAAGTTTCGCTGTCGGTTGGTCTGTTCGTTTTGACCGTGGTTCCATTGACTGGTCCGGTAATGCTGGCGTTGGCTACGTTCGTGGATGTCGCACTGCCAGGCAATAGAAAATTTGATTTGGTAATATGTAACTAAATGGATGGGTCAATTACACCGCCCAAAAGGACGGTGCTTGCGGCTGTATTCGGACGGTTCATTGTCGCATCGTGCGCCACGATAGGCTAATTGACATTAGTCCTTGCAGCGATAGTGATCGCCGCGTTTTTATCCGCATTCGCAA
The DNA here is from genome assembly GCA_963575715.1 of Gammaproteobacteria bacterium. Taxonomy (NCBI): domain Bacteria; kingdom Pseudomonadati; phylum Pseudomonadota; class Gammaproteobacteria; species Gammaproteobacteria bacterium. The sequence goes on from CAUYTW010000336.1 coordinate 14,972, forward strand.
TATATCCACAGCAGACACATTGAAAACGGGATTGGACCAGCAACAAATAGAACATCCCGTCAACCAGAACCAAATCCGTTTGTCCATGCCCACGGCCAAATTGAAGGCGCTGGTCTCGCCCATTTGCATAGCGACAGTCAACCGGCCTTGTAGCGTCAACACGCTGGCTGCTTCCAGTCCTTTGAAGCTCAAAATGCACCACCGCACCCGTCGGTTTGAAAAAGCCTTGTTTCGATTTATCGCGCTTGTAGGCTTCAACAACCTTGGCAATCGCTCGAATAGTCAATTGCCGACAAACCAAACTGTTGCCGTACA
>CAUYTW010000337.1 GCA_963575715.1 Gammaproteobacteria bacterium
AAACTTGTGAATTTGACTTCTCAAGCCCCCGCCTTTAGCCGTGGGGTTCCTGACTGAACCTTCTATTAAAGAAGCCGTTATAAAAAGGCGCCAATCACATTGGTGCGTCCCTTCGCGTTCTAATCTATTTTTCCAATGCACCGATTTCCTATCGGTGCGTAACCTTCCTTGCGTGGCATATCCTTTGCAAAGCCACTTTCGTCAATAAAAACAACCTTTTTCCCTTCATCCTCGTATTTCTTGATTTGTTCCCAGAACACCTCTCTTTTTTTCTTCGTCCGCTCGGGGATGGGATAGTGTCTTCTTTTTAAGACTAATTCCCAATCGCTTTAACGCTTTTCCTATTCCTCGCTGACTAACACCAAAACGTTCGGCACGTTCATATTGATACGCATCGGGAAATTCCACGATATCCTTTTTTAATGCTTCCATATCTATTTTAGTCGCTGGTTTATTCCGAGTTAATTGCGGCTCCAATTTTTTACTCCAACGCATCAAGGTTGACATCCCTATCCCGAAACGGGTTGCCACCTCATTATACGTTAACAATTCCTTTTCTTTTAGCTCAAAAATTCGTTTGCGAAAATCCAATGAATAACTCATGTTGATACTCCTTAATATTTTATATTATATCATTTTATAGCTCTTTAGCTATACCTTATTCACAACGTGGTGGAATTGAAAAACAAAGCCACACAATTACTTGAGAAATTAAAAAACACGCCTGAAAAAGTTCAAGCGTTCTTCAGAGAAGAGTCCGTTCGCTATGCTATTTAGTGAGCGTCCCCTAACCAACGCGCTGATTAGTACTGTCCGTTGGGCAGGGGCAGATTCGCGGTAGATCATATTGCGGCGGTGAATGTTCTCCACCGAAAGAACGACGCGGGGATTCGTCGTTACCTTTCTTTCCGTGAGGTAAAAAAGGTGTTGGAAGAACGCAGCCGTCAGACTGAAAGACCTTGTATTGCTGCTGGGCAATGTGGGGTTACTTTGGTCATGCCTGAGACTGCCCAGGCCGGACTCTAGTTGCCGTGGTAACACTATCAACAGAGAGCGAATTATCTTTAATTTTGAGCATAAACACTTATGTGCTCTTTTTAGGAAGCAGTTCGCAAGAACTAAAGCTGCGTTGCAACATTGGCGAGGGTGAGCCACACCGCAAGGTGTGTGTCACTAGGCCCGTAAGGGCTGACAGCCGGGAAAGACCGGCGTTTTTACCGGATGGTTGTAAAACCGTCCCCTTGGGCGGGGTTTCTCAGGGACATTGATGAGGAAGTAGCCTAAATTCGATGAATATGATAGTTTTATAAACATGGATCGTAGGCTCGCGTCGCATGGCGCGGCGGGTGCCCACGGATCGGCAAATTTCCTTCACTCCGTTGCGACTGCCCATGACTCCTGCTAGCACACCATTTTCTCATCCAACTCATCGTGGTATCAAACGCGCTTTTCAGGTTGCATCACGCATGCCTGTAGCGATATTCCTACGTGAATTGGTGGCAAACCCCAGGGAAGTAGGTGCTGTATGGCCTAGTTCTCGTCAGCTTGCTAAACGCATCGCCGCCGCTGTGCCTTGCGATGGTCAGGGGAAAGTGATTGAACTCGGGGGCGGCACGGGCGCAGTCACTGAGGCATTGTTGACTCGTGGAATTCCTCCAGAACGCCTAGTGGTCATCGAACGAGCGCCAACCCTAGCGGCGTTGCTGCGTGTACGTTTTCCAGGGGTTCAGGTGGTGGAAGGTGACGCCATGCACCTTACCGATCTGTTACGGGACGAAAAAGGAATTTCGGTTATCGTATCTGGACTCCCGCTGCGTTCATTGCCTCCGCGTGTCGTGGCGACCATCATCCGCGAGGTATCTGAGGTCTTGGAGCCAGGGGGCCTGTTCGTGCAATTTACTTACCTCATGCGTCCTCAACGTAGTATCTCGCAACGTTTTGCCGCCATATCCTCCCGACTTGTGTTAGGTAATATTCCACCTGCTCGGGTATGGGCATTTGTCAATCAACGACGTATCCGACAAGAAATCACGACTTAATGGATAAAGGTGATGACGTGACTGACGTGAGAGATATAAAAACCATGGAAGGTAAATTAAGCGCTGAAGGGATTCGTTTTGGTTTAGTAGCGGGAAGATTCAACAATTTTATCGTGGATAATTTGGTAACTGGCGCACTGGATACCCTGGTGCGTCATGGTGCTGCGCCCACGGATATCATGGTGGCGCGAGTGCCAGGTGCTTTTGAAATTCCACTTGCTGTCGCGCGGATGGCAGCTAGCGGTCGTTATGACGCATTGCTCGCCATCGGTGCTGTAATTCGCGGAGGTACGCCACATTTTGAATATGTGGCCTCTGAATGTGTCAAGGGATTGTCTCAAGTCATGCTTAAATACGAACTTCCCGTGGCCTTCGGCGTGCTGACCGTGGATACCATTGAACAAGCCATTGAACGTGCTGGAACTAAAGCAGGTAATAAAGGAGCGGAAGCGGCTCTTTCAGCGATTGAGATGGTTCATGTTTTGCGCGGACTTACCAGGTGAATGCTGGGTCTTCAGGATTTAAATACAGACTCTCCCCAGCTCAAGCACGAACTAAATCCCGGCGCGCAGGATTGCAGGCACTTTACCAGTGGCATGTCGGAAAACAATCTCTCACCGAGATTGAAATCTGGTTCCTCGCTGAACAAGACCTACGCGGTGCGGATCTTAATTACTTTCAGGAATTGCTGCATCGGATACCTGCTTGTATCGGAGAATTAGATCAGAGAATTCTACCGTTTACAGAACGAGTGGAAAGTAATATCGATACTGTGGAGCTAACGGCATTGCGCATTGGTACCTACGAACTGATTTACCGTCCCGATATTCCCTACCGCGTAGTGATAGACGAAGCTGTTGAATTAGTTAAACGTTTCGGCGCCGATGAGGGATACCGTTTCGTGAATGGCGTTATTGACCGACTGGCGCGTAAATTACGATCGGCCGAGATAATCAATTCTGATCTCCATGATCAAAAATAATTCCTCCCGCCCATTCTCTACAATTAAAAAGAACAGACAGGAGGCTTAGAGTGATTATGGTTTAGCTGGAGTCGGAGTTGCTGGCATAATTGCAGGCGTAACACCGGGTTTATTAAGTGTGGAAACCGCACTTGACGTACTGGGTTTACTTGTTGAGGTATTGCTTAACGTAAGGTTAGCACGATTGGTATCTATAATTTTTTGACTAATACCTTTAACTTTTTTGAGATCGTCAACGTTGGCAAATGGACCATTCTGTTCTCGGTAAGAAATAATCGCGTTAGCCTTTTTCAGGCCCACTCCGTGTATTTCCTTAGCCAGGGTCGCAGCATCAGCGGTATTAATATCCACGGGAGCGGCGAAAGCTAGGCTCGTAAGCCCTACCATGATGATAGTGGACAACCAGATAAACAATTTTTTCATCAGCGTCTCCGAGAAACATCGCCCTTTAGGGCAGAGAAGAAAGAAAACGGTTTTGCAACCGTCCAGTAAAAATGCCGGACTTTCCCGGCTGCCAACCCTTAGCAGGCATAGTGAACTTTATTGGATATGTTACAACCCTGCTATTTTATACCCATGGGTTACAATACGCCAATAGTATCTTTTGATATTTTTTTCTCAAATGTGCTAATCAGTGCATATTTATTCACAACACTTGAGAATAGTTTGCTCTCTGTTGATTAACCTGACGGCGTGCAATCAGAATCCTAGTTGGATAGTCGCAACCGGAAACTGACCTGCGTTAGCAACGTCATTAACTATTTTGCTGTTGATAGGCATTTCGATCTGCAACTGGAGTCCTGATTGGACAATCTCAATTGGAGATTGGCCTACGCCAACAACATCAAATATCACTTATCGGTATCAAAACCTTTTATAAAAAAAGCCATCGCCTTAATGGGCGACGGCTCTTAAATATCAAATAATCTGAATTTTAATTTACGCGAATAAAGGAGCAAGCACCAGAGCGACAATAGACATTAGCTTAATCAAAATGTTCATTGCCGGTCCAGAGGTGTCCTTGAATGGATCGCCGACCGTATCACCAACAACCGCTGCCTTGTGAGCAGGCGAGCCTTTTCCACCGAGATTACCCGCCTCAATGTATTTTTTCGCGTTATCCCACGCGCCGCCGCTATTGGCCATCATTAGCGCTAGAAATACACCGGACAATGTCGCACCCGCTAACATGCCACCGAGTGCGTCTGCACCAAAGACATAACCGACGACTACGGGAGCAACGACCGCCGTCAAACCGGGAATAATCATTTCCCGCAGTGCCGCAGTAGTGGCAATATCTACGCAATGACCGGTATCCGCTTTGGCTTTTCCTTCCATTAATCCTTTGATTTCGCGGAATTGGCGACGTACTTCTTCCACCATTTTCGACGCTGCTTTTCCAACCGCGCTCATGGTTAATGCTCCGATCAAATATGGAATCGCGCCACCGATGAACGCACCAATCACCACATCGGCGCTGGTCAAGCTAATCAATATGTTCTGTCCCTTATGGGATCCAACATAATTGACGGCGTTTCGCAACGCATTAATGGATTCGCTATACGCTGAGAACAGGGCTAACGCAGTTAATGCCGCTGAGGCAATTGCAAATCCCTTCCCCATCGCAGCGGTGGTGTTGCCAATCGCATCCAGGCCATCGGTGATTTTACGAGTTTCCGGTCCCAGTTCCGCCATTTCCGAAATACCACCCGCGTTATCGGCAATCGGGCCATAGGCGTCAACCGACATCGTGATGCCAACAGTGCCCAGCATACCCACCGCCGAAACGGCGATGCAGTACAAACCCATGAGATTATCCCCGCCACCGCTCTTGTAAGCGATGAACACGGCGAAACAGACCAGCAAAACCGGCAGCACGATGCTTTCCATGCCGACCGCCAATCCGGTGATGATTGTGGTCGCCGCTCCCGTTTTTGATGACTCGGCGATGCGGATGACCGGGCCTTTCGAGGTGTAATATTCGGTTACGAGGCCGATTAAAATACCCGCCACGGTTCCCGAGAACACCGCCCAAAAGACGCCAATGGGCAATCCCATCGCAAGCTGAATGATCAGCGTGAGCACGAGGAACAAACCTGCCGCCACGAAGGTTGAATAACGCAGTGCCGCTTGTGGATGGATATTTTTCAAGTAATAGATGGAAGCGATACCCACGACGGATGCCACCAAACCACCCATGGAGATGATTAAAGGAAAGGCCATGAAGGCGTCTTTGGCTTGCAACATGACGGAACCCAGGGCAATCGTCGCGATAATCGCTCCGACATACGACTCGAACAAGTCCGCACCCATTCCCGCGATATCACCAACGTTGTCGCCAACATTATCCGCGATGACGGCGGGATTGCGGGGGTCATCCTCGGGAATACCCGCTTCGACTTTTCCAACCAGGTCAGCACCGACATCCGCGCTTTTTGTATAAATGCCGCCACCCACGCGGGCGAACAAGGCAATTGAGCTGGCACCCATCGCAAATCCACTGATGGTTGTTGGATCGGTCGCGGCATACAGCAGATAAAAGACGCCCACGCCGAGCACGCCGATACTGGTCACGCACATCCCCATCACGCCACCACCGGCGAACGCGATCAACAATGCCTTAGCCTGCCCCTCGTCCTTTGCCGCCGCTGAGGTTCTCACATTGGCAATCGTCGCTGCGTGCATGCCAAAAAATCCGGCGATCATTGAGCACAGTCCACCGCTGACAAAAGCAACAGCGGTTTGTGAATTGATTTTCCAGGCCAGCAATGAAAATACAGCGATAATAAAAATTGCCAGGATTTTATATTCCCTAGCAAGAAACACCATCGCGCCTTCATGGATGAGATTAGCGATTTCCTCCATTTTTGGCGTTCCGACAGGTTGTTTTTTAGCAAACATATACAAATACCCGGCGAAAAATAAACCGAGCACTCCTAACACTGGTGCCATGACAACAATACTTTGCATAACTACGTTCTCCTCCTAAATTCAGCTCTTTAGTTATAAAACCACGTATTCGGACACTCCGAATGCTGATTTTTGATAAAAAAAAATCCGACTATATAAATAGGAAATTTAATCATCAAAATATACTTTATAAATATATCATCTTCACTGAACGTATTCAACAGCCATAATTGATGGATAATTTTATATAAAATATTGAATTGTCAATAATTTTAATTGATAATTATTAAATTGAGGATATTACTTTCTGAAAGTTGTGAGTTATTATAGGCAGCGCATCAATGCTTCGTGGCACACAAGTGTTGATACCTGAGAGAACGATAATTCTCTGTTAAAGAGATCAAAAAATGAATAATTCTACTGTTACTTCCCGTGAATACCGTATTGAAATACTGCTGTCCCAAATGACCCTGGCTGAAAAAATTGGCCAAATGACTCAAGTCGAAAAAAATAGTATTACTCCTGATGACGTAACCTGTTACGCGATTGGTTCCGTTCTTAGCGGTGGAGGCGGTAGCCCTACTCTAAATAATACCCCAATGGCTTGGCGGGAGATGGTGACGGGTTTTCAACGCGGTGCGCTTGCTACTCGTTTGGGCATTCCAATTTTCTATGGCGTGGACGCGGTGCATGGGCACAACAATGTTATCGGCGCGACCATTTTTCCGCACAACATTGGGTTGGGCGCGACGCGCGATCCAGACTTGGTGGCGCGTGTTGCCCGCGCCACCGCGCTTGAAATCCTTGCTACCGGCATCCATTGGGATTTCGCTCCATGCGTTGCTGTTCCCCAGGATATTCGTTGGGGACGAACCTATGAAGGCTATGGTGAAACAAGCGACCTAGTTGCCGAATTAGGCGCGGCCTTCGTGCGCGGCATGCAAAATGTCGATGGGATAACGTTGTCGCATCCACACGCGGCACTCGCATCGGTAAAGCACTATCTTGGAGATGGGGGAACAGCCTGGGGATCTACGGGGCGTTTTGGAGCCAATTGGGCACCAGATTTGTTTAGTGAACACGAGCGTAACCACGGCATCGATCAAGGCGTCGCGGAACTGGACGAGGCCGCGCTGCGCACTATCCATCTCTCGCCTTATATCGCTGCCTTACGCGCCGGAGCACGGAATATCATGGTTTCCTACTCCAGCTGGGGTGGTCTCAAGATGCATGCTCAACGTTATCTACTTACTACCGTACTCAAAGAAGAACTCGGTTTTGATGGCTTCCTAGTTTCAGATTGGGCGGCGCTTGATCAGATTCAGCCAGATGACTATCACGCCAGTATCGTTGCAGGCATCAACGCGGGCATTGACATGGTGATGGTGCCCTGGGACTACAAACGATTTATCGCTACCCTGACGCGGGCTGTGGAAAACGGCGATGTTCTCCTTGACCGTATCAACGACGCGACAAGACGCATTCTACGGGTGAAGCTGGAAATGGATTTAGTAGCGCGGCCATTTGGTGATGAAGCCTTAATGGCAGTAATTGGTGGTGCCAGACATCGTGCCCTCGCCCGCGAGGCGGTACGCAGTTCACTCGTGCTTCTCAAGAACGAAGGTGCCTTGCCTGTGACAGGTAATGACTCGGCCTTGTTCGTCGCAGGCGCGGGCGCAGACGATCTCGGCCTGCAATGTGGCGGCTGGACAATAGAATGGATGGGAAAAAGAGGTCGTCCCACCTTGGGTACGACCCTGCTTGATGCTTTGCGTCAAGCGCGGCTCTCCAATCTCCATTTTCATCCCGATGGTGATTTTCCTCTTGAATTAGGGATTGCTGATACCGCGATCGTGGTTCTTGCTGAACCGCCCTATGCAGAAGGAGTCGGTGACCGAGCAAATTTGAGTCTGCCTGCGGCGGATATCACACTGTTGGAACGAATACGCATGCGCTGTCGCAAATTGGTTTTAATACTTTATACCGGGCGTCCCTTGGTGGTTACCGATCAACTTTCCCTTGTAGATGGGCTGATTGTTGCTTGGCTTCCCGGCACAGAAGGGCAAGGCGTGGCGGATATTTTACTAGGGATACATCGGTTTCGTGGCAGACTGCCTTGTTCTTGGCCGCGATCAATGCAGCAGGTACCCTTGAAGGCTCTCAGTGAGAATGCAGAAGCGCCTTTATTCCCAGAAGGATTTGGAATTTTTTAGATTAGCCGTTGAAAAATTAAAGTACCGTTAGTTCCTCCAAATCCAAAAGAATTAGACATCGCCACCTCAATACGCATCGCGCGCGCGGTATTGGGCACGTAATCCAGATCACAGCCTTCATCGGGATTTTCCAAATTGATGGTAGGAGGCGCTACCTGGTCACGGAGGGCAAGTACACAGAATATTGCCTCCATTCCACCAGCCGCACCTAGGCCATGTCCAATCATTGATTTAGTGGAACTCATGGCAAGCCGATAAGCGTGATCGGCGAAGACGGTTTTGACCGCTTGAGTCTCCGCCAAGTCACCAAGGGGTGTAGAAGTACCGTGGGCGTTGATGTAGTCCACGCGATCAATGCTCAATTGAGCATTACGCAGGGCATTCACCATACAACGCGCCGCTCCCGCGCCATCTTCAAGGGGAGCGGTCATGTGAAAGGCATCTCCGCTCATGCCATAACCAACTAATTCAGCATAAATACGAACCCCGCGCGCACGAGCATGTTCGTACTCCTCCAACACCATCACCCCCGCGCCTTCGCCGATAACAAAGCCATCGCGATCCCTATCCCAGGGACGGCTTGCTCGTTCTGGTTCGTCATTGCGGATAGAAAGCGCACGAGCGGCGGAAAAACCAGCCACTCCCAGCGGGCAGGTACACATTTCGGCACCACCTGCGATCATCACATCAGCGTCACCGTACTCAATGAAACGTGCTGCGTTTCCGATGCTGTGGGTACCAGTGGCGCAGGCAGTGACAATGGAGAGGTTGGGTCCTTTCAAGCCGTAAAGGATAGAGAGGTTCCCTGATGCCATATTAATGATGCAACTTGGTACGAAGAAGGGAGAAACCCGACGTGCGCCAGACTTGACTACGACATCACGTGCAATCTCAATGCCCGGCAGTCCGCCCATGCCGGAACCAATAGAAATACCGATGCGGTCGGCATTTTTTTCGGTTATCGTCAATCCCGCATCCTCAATGGCTTCCTTTCCTGCAGCAACAGCATAGTGGATGAAGGGATCCATCTTCTTCACCTCTTTTATCGGGAGGTAACGAGTGACATCGAATCCTTTGACGGTAGCAGCAATACGTGTGGGATAGGACGAAACATCGAAGGATGTGATAGTACCGACACCACTACGTCCCGCCAAAATACCCGTCCATGACTCTTGTACCGACAATCCCAATGGAGACACCATGCCTAAACCGGTGACCACTACCCGTCGTTTACTCACTTTGCGCTCCTGCTTCAAATTTTAATATGTAAACCTAAGTCATTATTATAATTCACTCTCCGTTGATAGGCATTGTGGCCTGCAACAGGAGTCCTGATTAGGCAGTATTCAATAATATATATCGTTAAATATATATATATTACAAGCGACCTAAATAATGCCTCTGCATCGTCACTATTCAACAGATAAAAAAGGGCCGCTTCTCACGCCACTGCGTGGCGGCCCAGCTAAAACACCATTTTTTAATGGTGAATGATTCAATTGCTATGTTTTTCAATATAGTTGATTGCCTCCTGGACGGTAGTAATCTTTTCGGCGGCCTCATCGGGAATTTCGATTTCAAATTCTTCCTCGAGCGCCATGACTAACTCCACGGTGTCGAGGGAGTCAGCGCCTAGATCGTCAACAAAGGAAGCCTCCGGGGTCACTTCTTCATCCTTGACTCCCAATTGTTCCACGACGATCTTTTTAACGCGTTCTTCGACATTGCTCATGACGGGTAAATCCTCCAGCGTTGGTATGGGCGGTGCGGTGCTACCGCTAGTTTGGTTTCAATTCACCCGGTGCTTAAACCGGGAGATAAGTCACAACGGATACATATAGATTAGTTAGGGTAAGGATCCAACGATTGATGCAACCCGTCCGGATCGAAAACCGGTCGAGTTACCACTCCTTTTTCGATGCGTTTACACAGTCCCGCGAGAACTTTTCCCGGGCCAGCTTCAATCAAAGTTGAAATCCCACGCCTGGCAAAATTTTGAACGCATTCGACCCAGCGTACCGGAGAATAAAGCTGGCGCACCAAGGCATCGCAAATCATAGCGGGGTCGGTCGGCGTGGCCACGTCGACATTGTTGAGTACTGGAATCCGTGGCGAGGTTAGTGGCACGGTTTCCAATCGTTCCCGCAGGCGTCGCGCTGCATCGACCATCAATGCGCAATGCGAGGGTACACTCACTGGCAACAGAACGGCACGCCTCGCTCCCAGCCCTTTGGCGACTTCCACCGCACGGATAACAGCGGCGTGATTACCAGCGATAACTACCTGACCAGGAGCATTAAAATTGACAGCAGTCACTACCTCACCTTCCGCAGCCGCCATGCAAGCCGCGATTATTTGCGCGTCATTCAACCCTAAAATAGCCGCCATTGCGCCCTCACCTTCCGGCACCGCATCTCGCATATAGCGCCCACGGTCAGCGACAAGGCTTACCGCAGGTGCAAAGTCCAATGCTTCGGCACATACCAAAGCAGTGTACTCTCCCAAACTGTGACCGGCCATCACGGCGGGTAGATCACCGCCTTGCGCCCGCCAGACACGCCATACGGCTACACCTGCAGCCAACATTGCGGGCTGGGTGCGTTCAGTGTGGTTGAGGGTAGCCTCTTCGCCATCCTGAACCAACCCCCAAAGGTCATAACCCAGGATATCTGAGGCCTCAGCATAGGTTTCAATCACCAATGGAAATGACTGAGCGAGTTCTCGCAGCATCCCTATCGATTGGGAGCCTTGGCCGGGAAAAATAAAACCTAGATTCGGACGAATGAAGTCATGTGCGCCATTCACAGAATAATCCTGGAATTTTGATAAATTTTTTTGCCATCACAGAAAAACATTAACTACATTCAATGTTATATTTCTGTGAATTAATATTAAGCCAGATTAATTCTATAATTGTAATTTGTCGCACTTGTGATAATGACTGTCGAAAAATAAATTTTTTTATGATAGACATGAAATTATTCAACCAGTGATTCAATAATCAATCATCCTGTTTAACTTCAAGAATTTTTCCCATGCGATCAAGTTTAATTTCAAATTCTTTGCCATTTTGATAAGCTTCTACCTCATAGACACCGTCGTCGAAATCAATTTCTTTGACTTTGTAACCTAGATTCTCAACAAGCTTGGTAATATCTTCCCTGGATTTTGGCGTGCCATTTTCCGAGGATGAACCAAAAAACCACCATCCAAAACCAATCAATACCACAGACCCAGCAGCTATGGCAATAATCATGTCATTATCCATGAAATACTCCAAAAGTGTTGCTCGTAATGAAAATTTTTTGAAAAGTCAAATAGGATAGAGAAATTACGCAATTGTATTTTAACAATTTAATTTAGGTAAAAATCATCAAAACGATTGATTAATTTTTCATCAATGTCCCGGAGAAACCCCGCCCTAAAAGGCGGGAAGGAAAGGAGACGGTTTTACAACCGTCCGGTAAAAACGCCGGTCTTTCCCGGCTGTCAGCTCTTACGCGGCCCAAGTGACACACACCTTGCGGTGTGGCTCCCCTCGCCAATGTTGCAACGCAGCTTTATCCTGCGCGCAGTCGCAGGACTTGCAGCAGACCGTTTCGTAGTTACCCGTACCGTGTCTGCATCCGCCGCTTTCAGCAGCCCTGGAACTGCCTGTCTGCCGACAGGCAGGAGGAAGCATCCCAGGGTGAGTCTGTTACTTCGTTACAACGTAGTCTGATTTCTCGAACTAAAACTCGTCAACCTCGGGCTTGTTTTCACAAACCCCGCCCTTTAGCGCGGGGTGATTGACCTATTTTCCAACTACATAATTGATCATGATCAATAACGTATTAACGCAGAACCCCAGGTGAAGCCCGCGCCGAAGGCCTCCAGCAATAATACGTCACCCCGTTGGATACGACCATCGCGTACTGCTACATCCAGAGCAAGGGGCACGGAAGCTGCGGAGGTGTTTCCGTGCGAGGCTATGGTAAGTATCACGCGATCCATGGATAAATTAAGTTTTTTTGCCGTGGCTTCGATAATTCGAGTATTCGCCTGATGGGGTACCAACCAATCTATTTCATCCTTACGCATTCCATTCGCAGCGAGTGTCTCATCCACAATCAATCCTAACATTCGTACTGCATGACGGAAGACCTCAGCGCCTTGCATCAACGTGAAACCGCTGGATTCGCGTAAACGGTCATAGCCTTGACCTATTCCCCAAGGGACGTTAAGTAGATCCTTAAAATGCCCATCTGCATGGAGATGAGTGGAAATGATCCCCGGTTCAGCTACCGCTTCCAGCACCACCGCACCTGCACCATCACCAAATAAAACACAAGTAGCGCGGTCGTTCCAATTCAAAATTCGGGAGTAAACATCTGCTCCTACCACCAAGACATGACACGCGCCACCGGTACGAATAAATTTATCGGCTACTGCCAGCGCATAAATAAATCCGGTGCAGGCGGCTTGAATATCAAACGCAGGACACGCACGAACACCAAGCCGATCTTGAAGCAGACAAGCAGTCGAAGGGTAGACACGATCCGGTGTGGTGGTTGCCACGATAATTAAGTCTAAATCGGTAGCCGGAATTTCTGCCATTTCCAGGGCTATCCGCGCGGCTGACGTTGCGAGATCGCAGGTAGTTTGATCGGGAGCCGCTAAATGACGTTCGCGGATGCCAGTGCGCGTACTGATCCATTCATCCGTGGTATTAACCATCCGTTCCAGTTCGGCATTGGTCAAAATTCGTTCGGGCAGATAACCGCCCGTACCCGCAATACGGGAATGCTTCATGTTTCGCTTCGCTGCACTGGCAACGCTCCTAGATGTTCACTAATGCGCGTTAGTACCGCTTGGCGAACTTCGTGAATTGCTGCATGAATAGCCTGTGCAAAAGCGAAGCTGTCAGCCGAACCATGGCTCTTAACCACAATTCCACGTAATCCGAGCAAACTCGCGCCATTATAGCGACGGGGATCAATACTGGCATGAAAGGCCTTAAGAACCGGTCGGGCAATGAAACCCGCCAGGCGGGTGAAAATTGAGCGCGTGAATTCCTGTTTCATGTAATGAGTAATCATTTGAGCTACCCCTTCGCTGGTCTTGAGCGCAATATTCCCCATAAAACCATCGCACACCACTACATCGGTTGTTCCCACATAAATGTCATTGCCCTCAATGAACCCGATATAGTTCAAGTCGCTCGCGGCAAGCAAGCGCGCCGCCTCCTTGACCTGCTCGTTACCCTTAATTTCTTCCTCGCCAATGTTGAGCAACCCTACCTTGGGATTAAGGTTACCATCGACCGCCGTCGCCAATATCGTGCCCATGACAGCGAATTGAAGAAGGTGCTCGGGTTGACATTCAACATTCGCCCCTAGATCGAGCATGTAGGCATGACCACGAATGGTCGGCAAAGCAGCAGCGATGGCAGGGCGATCAATACCCGGTAATGTCTTAAGAACATAACGGGCAGTAGCCATAAGCGCACCCGTGTTGCCGGCACTAACACAGGCATCCGCTCGACCTTCCTTCACCAAGTTGACAGCAACCCGCATTGAGGAATCTTTTTTGAAACGCAATGCCAAAGAGGGAGCTTCATCCATTTCTACGCATTGCGAAGCATGGTGAATTTTAAGCCGTTCATTCGCCGTCACGCCATGACGATGCAATTCAGCGGTCAATTCCTTTTCTTGTCCTACCAGAATAAGAGTTAAATCCTGTACCTGAGTCAGGACATTCAAGGCGGACTGGACCACAATCGATGGACCGCGATCTCCTCCCATGGCATCCAGGGCAATGGTGGTAGCCAAGCCCTATTCTTCCTTCTTCTTTTTATTTTCGACAGTTAATACTTTGCGTCCGCGATAGTATCCATCGCGGGTGACATGGTGGCGACGATGAACTTCGCCGCTTTCCATGTCCGTAGATAAAGGCGGAATATCAAGATGATCATGAGAACGATGCATTCCCCGTCTGGATGGGGATTTACGATTTTGAGGGACAGCCACAAAACGACTCCTAAAATAATGATTTGGTTTAGATTGATTTTAATACTCCAAAAGGATTTGGACCTTCATCGCTATGGCCTTCCTCCCTCGGGGTATAGCGTTTCAGCAGATCTTCCGTTGGACAGTAGCCATGTTCATGCGTGGCAACTACTGGCAATGACAAGATTAATTCATCCTCCACCATTTCTCGAACCGAAATGATGCTGTTTTCCACTAAAAGTGGTTCAAAATTGGCAGGGATCCGCTCCGCCGCCATCAGGTCTTCCACTATCCCCAGAAGAACCTCGCGTTCGATAGGAAACAAGGTTGGCATCAGGCAACGTTGGCAAATGAGACGCAAACACGCCGAAATTTTCCCTTTTACTACCCGATGTTCATTAGTATCCCTTGTAAAATTTAATCGAAAAGTTACTTCACCTTCTATTTGATCTAACAGTGGAATAAGGCGATCAAGAGCGGTGAGTGGATAACTCCCACTCATCTCTACCCCCTGGTCGGCCAATCGCATCGGGTTGATGAATTCAGGCCATGGTTTCGACATAATTTTCGCAGTGTAATGATCTATACTGGCCAGTGTCAAAGGCCGGGTTTCTGGCTCTCAGGACTTCAAGGCGATTGAATGATTGTTAATCACCCCTCAACTCATCGGAATCCAAGGGTGGCTCTGTGGGGTGACATATAAAGGTAACTGGTTGATTAGCGTCAGTGGAGGTTTTGACATTTTGTTAAAGAGTATTTTCAAGATGGTTTTACTCCACTACGTTGATTAGGTCAATCACCCCTCGACCCTTCGGGATCGAGGGGCTTGTGGGGTGACCTGCAAGG
>CAUYTW010000338.1 GCA_963575715.1 Gammaproteobacteria bacterium
CCCGCTTTCCTCCCTGCCCGGCTAAAGCCGGGGTGGCTCTCTCGCGGGCATTTGGGTGACTAAACGAACGAGATCCGCAAGGTGTGTGTCGCCAGGCTCGTAAAGGCTGGTAGCCGGGAAAGACCGGCAGTTTTTACTGCACGGTTGCAAAATCGTCTCCTTAATCTTTACTCGCTTTCAGGGGCGAGGTTTCTTGAAGACAATGATGAAAAAACAGTTTTCTTTTTCCAAGGGGTGACCATGTGAGCACATTTACCGCTCCAGAACAAGTTCCATTCGGGACCGATAATTTCGCGGAAAATCCAGAACCGCGTTGCCCATGTTTATTATTGTTGGATCGTTCAGCATCAATGGCTGGAGCACCCATTCGTGAATTAAACGCGGGATTAACTACATTTCGTGATGAATTGATGACTGATTCCCTGGCCATGAAGCGCGTCGAAGTTGCCGTCGTTTCCTTTGGTCCAGTGCGGATTGAAAGCGAATTTTATACCACTGCGAATTTTTCCCCACCGGTACTCGACGCCGGTGGAGATACACCAATGGGCGAGGCAGTTCAACAAGCCATCGCAATGGTACAGCAACGCAAGGATGTGTATAAAAGTAGCGGAATTTTGTCTTATCGCCCATGGATCTTCATGATTACCGACGGAGCGCCGACCGATGCCTGGCAAGGCGCGGCGCAAATGGTCCGCGAAGGTGAAGCGCAAAAATCTTTTGCCTTTTTCGCGGTCGGGGTACAAGGTGCGCGAATGGACATTTTAGGTCAAATCGCTACCAGGGCGCCGCTTAAACTGCAAGGATTCAAATTCCGTGAGATGTTTTTGTGGCTGTCGCGCTCGATGCGCTCGGTATCTCAATCCACCCCTGGCACGGCAGTTCCTCTCGCGCCACCTACGGGTTGGGCCGAAGTGTGAGGTCGCGTCGTGAGTTGGAAGATTGTTTCCGCGTCGGCTGTCGGAACTTCGCATCAGCTTCGGGGAGAGCCTTGCCAGGATCATTGTGTGGCGGCTACCCAAATTTTGGATGGATCAGAATATTTGGTGGCGCTCGTCGCGGATGGCGCAGGCAGTGCGTGTTTTGGAAAAGAGGGAGCAGAAATTGCTTGTCGAGAAGGAAAACGACTGATTGAGGAATCACTATCCAGCCTTGCGGGTACCGCGCCCAGTCACGCAGAAGTGACGCGATGGGTAAATGATCTGCGCTTGCTCATCAGGGAACACGCCGCCACGAATCAAACAATCCTGCGAGAATATGCCTGTACCCTGCTGATGGCGGTGGTCGGTCCTAAATTTGGTGTGTTCGCGCAGATTGGCGATGGCGGAATCGTCGCTTCCCGCAATGAATCACTCGAACCCGTATTGTGGCCAGCGATGGGTGAATATGCCAACGAAACTCATTTTCTGACCGACGAAAACGTACTGAATCATTTGCAATATGCTTTTTGGGAAACTCCCTGCAGCGATCTGGCATTATTCTCTGATGGTCTGCAACGCCTGGCACTGGTATACGAAACTCGTATCGTTCATATTCCCTTTTTTGCGCCGATGTTGGCCGTAATGCGTCAGGCAACACCGCTTTCCTGTTGTGCGCTGAGTGAGCAATTGGCTGCTTTTCTTATAAGTCCAAGGGTGAATGAACGCACTGATGACGACAAAACATTGGTATTAGCTACTTATACAGCTACAGTGGAGGTTGGCGATGTTTGATGCACCAGAATCATTTAATTCAAGGCTGCCATAGCTTTTTAAACATGTGCAAGGTTTTACGCCCGAGACTTCCCCTAGCAACCGCATACCTTAATTTGTAGGAGTTACGCAGTTGAACTTGTTACTCTATAAAAGGATTGAGTTTTTGCTGTCATTCTGCGCGGAGGTCGCGTTAGCGACTGGAGTCGTAGAATCTCTATAAGTATAGATGGATTCTGCGACTCCGCTTCGCTTCGCGCAGAATGACTCAATTTTTCAATTTTCAACTGCGCAACTCCTAATTTGTTAAAGAGCACTAAAATTTTAACATGAATGCAGCGCATGACGAAAATCAAAAAAATATTTGAACGCGATTTATCCTGCCCGGCTAAACCCAGCGGCGCTCTCGCTATTTTCTGTATCTGTAAAGACTGATAGCCGGGAAAGACCAGCAACTTCAACTTCAAAAAAAACAGGAGGACGGCGCTTACTCCCCATGGCTGAAGCCAGGGACTTCCGCGCCGAATTTTGATGACGACCGTATTAGATCTCGCCGAGGAAATCCGGCACGAGTTAGAGAACGCACATCCCGAACTCCGCAAAACCATTCTAAAGAAACTGCCTCTTTTAGTTGCGGTGATGCTAGAAGCGCGAACTGCGAACACAACGGAATTAGCAGAAATCCTGCCCCTGAAAACACCACGGCTTGACATGCGTCTTCAATGGATTTCACGATTATTGGGTAATCCATTATTGATTAGCAATAAAATTATCGAGCCTTTTGCGCGGCGCATTTTAGCGCAGGCAGGATCAAATGGACAAATTATTTTTCTCACCATGGATCAGGAAAAAATAGGTGATCGCTTCACGATTTTAATAGTAACCGTGTTAATCAAAGGACAATCATTTCCATTAGTCTGGCGAATTGAAGTTTCCTCCACCAATCTGGAATTTGATTGGCAGCGTATCATCCTCGATCAAGTGAATACCTGGCTTCCTGAAGGAGTAATCGTTTGTCTGATGATGGATAGGCCATCCCCAACCGAGGAATTGTTTAATTGGGTTCAGGAACGCGGCTGGCAATACCAATTTCATCTTCAAAACAATTTTCCAATACATGGAAATAATAAAGGATTGATGCTCGGAGATCTACTAAAATACGCAACTAATGAAACGTTACAATCTAATATTGTCTTGTTCAACGGAAAGGTAACGACAAATATTGTGACGAGACAGGTTGACGATCAAGGAGAAAATCATGTCCTCGCCTGTTCTGCGAATCTAGCCGCTACGCACGATTGTCGAGGATATCAAGGCGTTGACATTTTGTTCAACAGTTTCCATTCAAAAAATTTTTCCTTAAAGGATACACAGTTACACTACGAGATTCGTATTGATCATTTGGTGTTGATTATGTCGCTAGCGATGTATTGGTGCAGAGAAAACGAATATAAGAATGATTATTGTCAATCCATAAAAAAAATATAAGTGATTGTTACCAATCCGCGCATTGAATGGAATATTTATCATGGACAAACGCTAAAATATCCGAAAAAACCACTGGTACAATTTAATGGGTCAACATTATCTCACTCCTTTATTTTCTCCCAACTCGGTGGCGGTATTTGGCGCCAGCAATCATAATGAGTCAGTGGGCGGCATTGTTTATCAAAATCTTTTGTCTGGTTTTCACGGCCAAGTTTACGGAATCAATCCCAAGCGTCCAGAAATAGCGGGAAAACCGACTTTCGCCTCGATTGAGGAGGTGACTCAGCAAGTGGATCTAGCGGTAATCGCCACGCCTGCATCAACGATTGCCTCAATTATCGAAAGTTGTGGTAAACAGGATATCAAAGCAGCTGTGGTATTGTCCGCCGGTTTTAGCGAAATTGGTGCGAAAGGCGTGGCGCTGCAAAAAATTGTAACCGATGTTGCAAAACTTTATGGTGTTCGTTTGCTCGGTCCAAATTGCTTAGGAATCATGCGTCCGGAAATTGGTCTTAACGCCACTTTTTATAAAGGAGATGCGCTTCCCGGACGATTGGCCTTGATTTCTCAATCAGGTGCCTTATGCACGGCAATCCTGGATTGGGCGCTTCCGGCGGGAGTGGGTTTTTCCAGCGTCATCTCCATTGGCACTCTGGCAGATATTGATTTTGGCGAAGTGCTGGATTATCTCGTATCCGACATCAAAACCGACAGTATTTTGCTTTATATCGAAGGCATTCATCATGCACGCGGTTTTGTTTCGGCGTTGCGCGCGGCGGCGCGCATCAAGCCGGTCATTGGCGTTAAGGTCGGACGCCACCTGGCCGGTCGCAAAGCCGCGATTTCCCATAGTGGTGCTTTGGTGGGGGCGGACGATGTTTTCGAGGCGGCTTTGAGTCGTGCGGGAGTGGTGCGGGTAAAAACCATTGCCCAAATGTTCACGGCAGCCAAGGCCCTGGCCTACCGACATCGGACTACCGGCAACCGACTGGTGATTATCACCAATGGCGGTGGTCCGGGAGCCATGGCGGCGGATCAGGTAGCGGATTTGGATATTTCGCTGGCTGATCTTTCATCACGGACCATGGAAAAGCTCAACAGCTTCCTACCACCCGTCTGGTCGCATGGTAATCCCGTGGATATTATCGGCGACGCACCGCCGGAGCGTTATCGCCAGGCATTGGAAACCTGCATGGAAGATCCGGGCGTGGATGGCGCGTTGGTAATCCTTACGCCCCAGGCCATGACCCGCCCCGAGGAGGTTGCGGAAGCCGTCGTCCAGGTCGCAGCCAGTCACCCTAAGCCTTTGGTTACCTGCTGGATGGGTAATACCCAAATCAATAAAGGATGCCAAATTTTTATCAAACACGGCATTCCCACCTTTCGTACTCCAGAGCCGGCAGTAGATGCCTTTTCTTACATTGCCGCCTATTATCAAAACCAAAAATTGTTGCTGCAAACTCCCGGGCCTTTATCCCAACATGTCGAACCTGATGTTGAAGGTGCGCGCATGTTGATTGAATCGGCGCTTACCGAGCGTCGCAGCGTGCTCAATGAGGTGGAATCCAAAGCGTTATTATCGGCGTTTCATATCCCGGTGGCGCACACCATGATCGCACGCAGTCCTAATGAGGCGTTATTGCTTGCCGAGCAATTTGGTTTCCCGGTGGCGCTAAAAATTAATTCACCGGACATCACGCATAAAACTGATTCTGGCGGTGTCAAATTGAATTTGGATAGTGCCCACGCGGTACGTACTGCCTACAATGACATTTTGACGGAAGTAAAAAAAAATCGGCCCAGCGTCTATATTGACGGTATCGCTGTAGAACCAATGATTCGTAAACCCAATGGCCGCGAATTAATGATTGGCGTTACCAACGATCCCATCTTTGGTCCGATTATCACCTTTGGCGCGGGTGGCATCATGGTCGAAGTTATTGGTGATCGTACTGTGACTCTTCCGCCGCTCAACAGTTATTTGGCGCGGAGCTTGATTGAAAGAACCCGGGTTGCCAAATTGCTGGGCCAATTCCGTCATATGCCGCCTGTGGATCGCGGCGCACTGGAAAATGTATTGCTGCGGGTTTCGGAAATGGTTTGTGAGCTACCCTGGCTTAAAGAAATGGACATCAATCCGTTGATCGTGGACGAAAATGGTGCCTTGGCTGTGGATGCCCGCGTGGTGGTGAGACATGTACGGTCGTTTGCGGTGCCCTACGCGCACATGGCGATTCACCCCTATCCATCTCATCTCACCATGCAATGGCAATTACCCGATGGCACTGACATTATCATTCGTCCGATTCGCCCGGAAGATGCTGAAATCGAGCAAGAATTTGTGCGCGGCCTTTCCGAGGAATCTAGCTTTTTTCGTTTCATGAGCATCCTTCATGAACTTACCCCATCCATGTTGGCGCGTTTTACTCAAATCGATTACGACCGTGAAATGGCATTAATTGCGATTACCAAACGGAGCGGCAAAGAAATCGAAATTGGAGTATCCCGCTACGCCATCAATCCCGATGGTGAAAGTTGTGAATTCGCCTTAGTGGTGGCTGATGCCTGGCAAGGTCGCGGAATAGGCGCTCACTTAATGGGGTGTCTGATGGGTGCTGCTCGGGCGCGAGGTTTAAAAATCATGCAAGGTGATATTTTGTCGAATAATACCAATATGTTGAAATTAGTAGAAATTATGGGATTTACCATTGAATCTTGTGAGGATGAATTGACCATGAAAAAAGCGATGAAAATATTGAACGCCTAAAATTTATACACACCCTTGGTACACTTAGTACACAGTTATCAGTTTTACGCAGGTTGATTTCCTCCACTTGACAATAATGTAGTGATTTTATTTTATGATAAAAATCCGCTTAATGAGTATTAACCAAATGATGATCGGCCTGGTTGTCTTGGTCTCAATTTTTATGTTGGGATTAATGATCATGGCATGGCAGATATCTCTCAACATCACTGGCAAGCTCGATGCGCTCTCGACATTTGGGCAAACTGGCTTAATGGCCAAGGATATTTGTTATCACACGGTGCAGGTGCAACAATTTCTTACTGATGCCTCGCTCACTCATGACCGCAGTGGATTGAATGAAGCGCGTAATCATTTCGAGGCAGCTCAAGAATTGCTTAATCGTCTTATGGATTTAGCACCGAATGATGAGACGCACATCCATTCGATTACTAAGGATCTAAAGGAAATGCAGCAAATCGGTGAAAAAATGGCCGATACCTACATCACTCAGGGTGTTGAGGCAGGGAACATCCTGATGAAAGGATCGGATATTAATTTTGATCACCTTTCTCTTCAGGTTCAGGAAGAAGTGAATCGTTTTGTAAAAAATTTAGGTGAGAACATGAAACAACAGGGTCATGATCTCTCTAGCAATGGAAAATTATTAATTATCAAGGCCACTAAAATTCAAATTTTTTCTTTCATGATCGTTCTTGCCAGTAGTTTGTTGGCTTTGTTCATGATTAGAGGTCGGATTAAAGAAATCCTCGTTACTTTGAATGAAGCATTTTCTAATCTTTCCACAGGAAACCTCGCCTTCCGTCTGCAATCAGAATCAAAGGGGGAAATGGAAAAAATATCAATTATTTTTAATAATTTTGTTGAACAATTTGAAATGGCGATTCGGCAGTTTATTAATATTAATGATCAAATTTCTTCCTTTACCGCCGAAAATTATATTAATGCTCACGATACAGCGGCAGGGGTAAACAGGCAGTCACAGCAAATCGACGCAATGGCGACAGCCATGACTCAAATTAATTCTACCATCACCTATTTGGCTAATAATACGATAAGTGCCTCTAAGGCAGCGCGGGAAATGGCTAATTTGATACAGCGAGGGAGCGCCGACATTGTTGTTTCGATTGATAACATGCACCAAATTAAATCACGCTCGGAGGCATCGGCTAAAATTCTGGAAGTATTAGGGAATCGTTCCAACGAAATTAGTAAAATCGCAGAAGTCATTAAAGATATTGCTGCCCAAACCAATCTTCTCGCCTTGAATGCTGCCATTGAGGCGGCGCGTGCCGGTGAACAGGGGCGTGGTTTTTCTGTGGTCGCCGACGAGGTGCGTCAATTAGCGGAAAAAACTACCCAGGCAACCGGCAGGATCACGGAAATGGTCAAGGGCGTTCAGGAAGAAACCCAACGCTCAGTAAGTTCAATGAAAGTGGTAGCCGATGGAGTGGCTCAGGGAATGACTTTAATCCAGGGGACCGGTAATATTCTTCAGGAAATGGCCAGCCATGGTGAATCTGTAGCTAATCGCATGATGGATATTTCTGCTACCACCGAACAACAATCAACGACTACTCAGCATCTTTCAAAAAATATTGATGAAATCGCCAAAGTTGCGCGGAATATCGCCAGTCGTGCACAACAAGATGCAACTCTAGCGGATACGCTTGCTACCAGTGTTGTTGGAGAGCTGGAAACGATTGTACAACGCTATCAATTGGAACAGGAGGAATCGAGCCTAGATGGCGCAGAACTGGAACAGGCACTTGAATCCGTTCCACCCATATTCAAATGGGAAGATGATTTGAGCGTCGGAATTTCCCGCATCGATGATCAACACAAGGTTCTCATCGCTCTTATTAATCGCCTTAACGCTGCCATGAAAAAACGCATGAGTACCGTAGTGACTGGAGAGATATTAAATGAGTTGCTGGACTACACCAAAACTCATTTTTCCGTGGAGGAAGAAATATTTAAGCGTTATCGTTACGCGGAACCAGAATATTCTAAACACCTAAAGGCACATGCCTTCTTCATTAAAAACATTGAAGAAGTCCAGCAGAAATTTAAACGTGGAGATCGAACTGTTGGCATTAAAATTCTTAATTTTTTGCGTCATTGGTTGATCGAGCATATCAAAGAAACTGATAAAAAATATGTACCCTTCTTTTTACAGAATGGGGTAAAGTAATTAAGTTGCGCCATTGATTTAATCAATAAATTTGATCCATTATACTGGAGTGTAGTGATGTCTGTTGCTGTGCCGGAAGCCTTGGCTATTATTGGTCGTGGTACCCATGAAATTATTCCCGCGCCAGAACTGGCGGCAAAATTATATCTTGGTCGAGCATTACGGGTTAAAGCAGGTTTCGATCCAACGGCTCCCGATCTCCATTTGGGCCATACTGTTCTACTAAATAAATTACGTCAATTTCAAGAATTAGGCCACGAAACCATTTTTTTGATTGGCGACTTTACCGCCATGATCGGCGATCCCACCGGCAAAAGTATCACCAGAAAACCTTTGAGCCGGGATGAAGTTATCGAAAATGCCCGGACTTACGAGCACCAAATCTATAAAATTCTTGATCCGGATCGGACGCAAATTGTCTTCAACGCACAGTGGGTGGGTGAATTGCGTGCCGCCGATATGGTACATCTCGCAGCTCAACATACCGTGGCACGAATGTTGGAACGCGATGATTTTCACAAGCGTTATGCCAGTGGGCAGCCAATCGCAATTCATGAATTTCTCTATCCACTTATTCAAGGTTATGATTCGGTGGTGTTACGCGCCGATATTGAATTGGGAGGAACCGATCAAAAATTTAATCTTTTGGTGGGACGGGAAATCCAAAAAGCCTACGGTCAATCACCGCAGGTGATCATTACCCTGCCGATCCTAGAAGGGCTTGACGGGGTACAAAAGATGTCAAAGTCTCTTGGTAATTACATCGGCATCACGGAACCTGCCGGAGATATGTTCGGAAAATTGATGTCGATTTCAGATGAATTGATGTGGCGTTATTTGGAATTACTCAGTTTCGAGGATACACAGATCATTATGAATTGGCGTCGAGAAGTCGATGAGGGCGCTAACCCCCGTGATGTGAAAGTACGCCTCGCGCGCGAGATAGTGGCGCGTTTCCATGGTTCGGCAGCGGCGGAACAGGCCAACTACGACTTTGTGGCACGATTTCGGCAGGGCGCGGTGCCCGAGGATTTAAGCGAAATTACGCTCCAGGTTACCGAGGGGGGGCTGGCCATTGCCAATCTCCTCCGCGATGCCGGGTTGGTGGAAAGCACCTCAGAAGCCATGCGCCTTATCCAGCAGGGAGGAGTGCGTATCAATGGCGAGCGGATTGTCAACAAGAAACAGATTATTCCCTGTGGTGAGGCGTATCTCGTCCAGATTGGAAAACGGCGATATGCCCGAGTACGCTTACGGTCGTAAATTACCCTACGGCTAAAGCTGTGGCGGCTCTAATCAAAACTCCATCCGTAACTTGAGCAGCGTCAGGGTATCCGCCGATGATTAGGCGATGACCGCCGGAAAAAATCGGCAATTTTTAATTCCAAAGTCAACTAACAGGAGGACGGCGCTGCCTCACCACGCCTAGAGGCGTAGAGTTTATGCGCCGTAAATGCCGGATGACCAGATTTACCAAACAAATGAAAGAATGGTTTAGTGAATTTGGACGAGCGTACACTGATCGTAATGATTTCGGCCTAGACGGAATAGAACAACTTTACGTTAGCCAATTTGGTATTGGTAGGCGTGAATTAAACCGGATGTTTCTCGGCGACCTGGCGCGAGATCGATCAATTTTAGAAGTTGGTTGCAATGTCGGCAATCAATTGGCATTTCTCGCCGAGATGGGTTTTTCTCGCCTGGCGGGAGTTGAGGTGCAAAATTATGCGCTAACTCGAGCGCGTGAACGCCTGCCAGATGCGCTTTTAGTTCAGGGATCGGCATTGGCGTTGCCATTTCCAGACGATAGCTTCGATTTGGTGTTTACCTCCGGCGTGCTTATCCATATTCATCCTGACCATTTGCCAGGAGTTTTAGCAGAAATCCATCGAGTTAGCCGAAATTTTATTTGGGGCATGGAATATTTCTGTGCGACTCACACCGAAATTTTTTATCGTGGTAAGCGGGGCCTGCTGTGGAAGGCCCCTTTTGCGGCGTTATATCAACAAAATTTTTCCGATCTTGCGTTGATTCGGGAACAACATTTTCCTTACCAGGGAAAGATTGACAACGTTGACAGCATGTATTTATTAAGTAAATCTATCGATCATTAGACGATAGTCTCTGCCCTGGCTAGAGTTGGTCAATTAAAATGTAAGTGTTCGGTTTCATGAATCATGGTCTGTAATTGCTCAATGGTAAGCCAGCGATCATTTTTATCACTGCTATAGCAAAAATCTTCTGGTAGGTAATAACCAACGGGAGTATTTTTTGGATCCTGAAAAGAGGATTCGGGTTCAATGATGAATAAATCATCCAGAGCGCGGGTATGACGCGCTTCATCGACGGAAATTAAGGTCTCGTGAAGTTTTTCACCAGGGCGGATGCCGGTATGTTCCACAGCACAATTTGGGACTACCGCCGCCACGAGATCCATGATATTCATGCTTGGGAGGCGTGGTACGAAAATTTCGCCCCGCTGCATCCGCGCGATACAGCGGATGACAAAATCCACTCCTTGTTCCAACGTGATCCAAAAGCGTGTCATGCGGGCATCGGTGACCGTCACTCGACCAGTCGCGCGTTGCTCCAAGAATAACGGAATGACGCTGCCGCGACTGCCGACCACATTGCCATAACGGACACAGGAGAAAGCCGTGGCGCGTGCTCCGGCGTAGCTGTTGCCATGTACGAACAGTTTTTCCATGCACAGCTTGGTGGCTCCATAGAGGTTGGCGGGGCTAACCGCCTTGTCAGTGGAAAGCGCCAATACCTTGGGCACTTCGCAATCGATGGCGGCATCAATAATGTTTTGCGCGCCGATGATATTGGTTTTAACCGCTTCAAAGGGATTGTACTCGCAGGAGGGTACTTGTTTTAGCGCGGCTGCATGGACCACGACATCCACTCCGGCGCGAAAAGCGCGGTAGAGTCGGTCACGGTCGCGGATATCGCCGATGAAAAATTGTAGTCGTGAATCAGTGATCCGGGCGCGGAGGTCATGTTGTTTGAGTTCGTCCCGGGAAAAAACAATCACACGACGTGGATTATGATTTTTTAGCAGGGTTTGAATAAACTGCTGACCAAAGGAACCAGTGCCTCCGGTAACGAGAATAGTTTTATTTTTAAGGCTCATCGTGGTTAATTCCTATTAATAAATTTTTATTGAGTTTGTCATTGTTCATGAACCAAAAAGAATTTTTACGCCGTCGTCGCCGATTTCTCAAGGCTGTCGGTCCAAGCTCGGTGGCGGTGATTGGCACTAATAGTATTCACTATCGTAACCGCGACACCGAGTATCCCTTTCGTCCCGACAGCGATTTTTATTATCTTACCGGCTTTCCTGAACCCGAGGCATTATTGGTCATAGCGCCTGGTCGCGCCGAAGGTGAGGTCGTACTCTTTTGTCGGGAACGTAATCCCGAGAAGGAAGCATGGACCGGACCGTGGGTGGGGGTTAAGGGGGCAAAAGAACTCTATGACGTGAATGATGCCCATTCAATCGGTAAATTGGACGAGATAATGCCTGGTTTGTTGGAAAATCGGGTTCGTGTTTACCATACATTCGGCATCAACGCGGAATTGGATACCCGACTCGTGGGGTGGATTGGGCAGGTACGGCGTAAGCTTCGTACCGGAGTGGGTGCCCCAAGCGAAATTGTCGATCTCAGTCGTATCCTTCACGAGCAACGCTTAATTAAGGATTCCCTCGAAATCAAGAATATGCGGGCAGCAGCGCGAATTTCTGCGCGCGCTCATCGACGTGTCATGCAGGCCTGTCGCCCCGGGATGATGGAGTATCAACTCGAAGCAGAACTTCTCCATGAGTTCACTCGCGTTGGCGGACGTTCGCTTGCTTATGCCCCTATCGTCGCAGCGGGAAGTCATGCTTGTACTCTCCATTATTCCGATAATAACGGCGAAATACATGACGGCGATCTGGTGCTTGTCGATGCTGGTTGCGAACTTGACTACTACGCATCAGACATTACCCGCACCTTTCCTGCCAATGGTCACTTTAGCGAGGCACAGCGACAACTTTATGATTTGGTACTGAAGGCGCAGTACTCGGCTATTGATGAAGTTCGCCCGGGTCGTCATTGGAACGATCCTCATGATGCCGCAGTACAGATCATAACCAAGGGTTTGATAGCACTGGGATTACTGGAGGGGAAAGCCAAAGATCTAGTCAAGGAGGAAAAATATAAACGTTTTTACATGCATAAATCTGGTCATTGGTTAGGCATGGATGTTCACGACGTGGGCACGTACAAGATAGATGATGAATGGCGAGAACTCAAGCCAGGTATGGTATTAACCGTGGAGCCTGGACTTTATATTCCTCAGAACGCTGAGGGTGTTCCGGAAAAATATTGGGGAATCGGTATTCGTATTGAAGATGAATGTCTGGTGACTAACAATCAACCAGAAATACTTACATCGGCAGTGCCCAAAGATCCAAAAGAAATCGAAGCCCTCATGGAAAAATCCTTGTAATAATAGTTACCCATTCAATCATGGTTGAACAACTGATACTGAAATTTGTATCTTACCTTTAATATCATTGACGTTGTAATTCTTAGTGAATATTCATACCGTTCAGTGATGTGGCCTATACGGTAAAATAGGAACCTAAAATTTCCACTAAATCTTTTGAGCATCTATCCATGAAGATAAATAAATTTTACCTCGCGCAAATGAGTAAAATCGAAATTGCGCACCTTCTCCGTCGTTCTGAAATAGATATCCTCGCCTTCCAGGCGACGGTCCAACCAATTATTGAAGACGTTCGGACACGGGGGGATCAGGCATTAATCGAGCATACCGCTCGTCTTGATGGCGCAATGCTGAAGGAAAACGCGATCAAAGTGACAGAACAAGAATTCCTAATGGCGGAAAATGCGCTTACCGCTGATGTCAAGGAGGTCATTAAACGCTCGGCCGCCAATATCAAAAAATTCCATGAAGCGCAATTACCTCAAGAAATGTGGTTCCACGAAATTGAGCCAGGAATGTTGGCGGGAGAAAAGAGCACGCCAATTCCGTCGGTTGGCCTTTATGTTCCGCGGGGTAAGGGATCGTTTCCCTCGGTGATGTTAATGTTGTGCATCCCGGCAGTCGCGGCCAAGGTACCGAATATCCAAGTATGCACTCCGCCCATGCCTTCCGGTGGTGCCGATGATGCTTCTTTGTTCGCAGCGAAAGTTTGCGGTGTCGATAATGTTTACAAAGTAGGCGGTGCGCAAGCGATAGCTGCTTTTGCCTATGGCACGGAAACCATTCCTTCAGTTCGGAAAATTCTTGGTCCTGGTAATTCCTACGTTTCGGCAGCAAAACGGATTCTTTTTGGTCAAGTGGATGTTGGTACCCCGGCTGGACCGAGTGAATCAATTATTCTTTGCGACCGTTCCACCGATCCTCGCCTGGCGGCTGTCGATTTGCTGATTGAGGCGGAACACGGGCCGGATTCCTGCGCCCTGTTAGTAACCAGTTCCGATGAAGTCGCCGATCAAGTGGAAAGGCACCTTCCAGAACTAATTGCTGCCCTTCCTCTGGAACGTCAAAATTTTTGCCACAAAGTTCTATCCGGCTATGGTGGAATCGTAATCGCGCCCGATGACGCCGCCGCGATTGATTTTGTCAACGATTTCGCCCCTGAGCATCTTGAGGTTCTTGTCGAAGAACCTTTTGCCGCCTTACAGAAAATTGTCAATGCGGGAGAAATTCTTCTGGGGAAATATTCACCGATTACGATTGGCAATTTTTCTCTCGGCGTAAACGCCATTCTGCCGACCGGTGGTTTTGCCAAAACTTTTTCCTGCGTGACAGTCCATGATTTCCTAAAACGTTCCTCGATTGGTTATTTAACTAAGGAAGGATACGCACGCATTTCAGAAACAGCGCGGCGCTTCGCCGAATACGAAGGATTCGCCGCTCATGCAGCGGCAATCACGAATAGAAATTTTTAACGTAGTAACGTTTCAAGCGAGAGGCTTATGGCAGGACACAGCAAATGGGCCAACATCCAGCACCGTAAAGGTGTCCAGGATGCTAAACGGGGCAAGCTTTTTACTAAACTGATTCGTGAAATCACAGTATCCGCCCGTCATGGTGGCGGCGATCCTGCGGGCAATCCACGCCTACGTCTGGCTATTGACAAGGCCCTGTTTCAAAACATGACTAAGGACACTATTGAGCGCGCCGTTAAACGTGGCTCTGGAACCATGGACACCGACAACTACGAGGAAATTCGTTATGAAGGATATGGCCCCGGTGGTGTCGCGGTAATGGTCGATTGCATGACGGACAATCGAGTACGCACAGTGGCCGATGTTCGCCACGCCTTCAGCAAGTGCGGGGGGAATTTAGGAACCAATGGATCGGTAAATTATTTATTCACCAAAATTGGTCTGATCAGCTTCGCGCCAGGAACTAATGAAGACCATCTCATGGCTATTGCCATTGATACCGGCGCCAATGATGTAGTCACTCATCCTGATCATTCTATTGATGTTTTCACTAATCCCGAGGATTTAGCGACCGTCAAACAAAAAATGACCATGGCGGGATTTCAGGCAGAAATCGCTGAGGTAATGATGCATGCCGCGACAAAGATCATCCTCACTGATGTAGAAAATGCTAAACGCATGATCCGTTTACAAGAAATGCTTGATGATTTGGATGACGTACAGCAGGTTTATTCCAACGCCGACATCCCCGACGCAATTCTTGCTCGGCTTGGTTGAAGTAAATCACCCCACGGCTAAAGCCGGGGGCTTTAATGGAAAAAAGCCTGGTTTACCAGCCTAAGTCCGAGAAATAGGACGCCG